>JANOBS010000499.1:0-4341 GCA_031411755.1 Luteolibacter sp.
CTGACCCTATCGACGCACAAACCCCAGGGATAGGAAATATCTTGGATCCACCGCTAGCGGAGATTTTGATCCTCGACGTCCTCGCTCATGAATTGGGACACGTGATGATCGGAGCAGGGCATCCCGACGGAGTAGACGACATATCGGGCCTCAATAAATCCAAGGGCCCAGCGCAATTGCCCGGAGTGGATAACACGCGACGATTGATGCACAGCTTCGCAAACCCTGAGGCGGCGAGCACGCAACTCGTGAAAGCCGAGTGGGACGCGATTGAAAATTGGCTGAGAAATGAAGAGCTCGAAGAAAGGCTTGACCAATGAAATTTTCATCATTAACGCTATTGGCTATTTTTTATGTTATGTTATTCGATTTAGCGGTCTGCCAAGAAGAAGGGGATTGGCATAATCGCTGGTCCAAAGCTGGGTCTTCATGGTATGAAAAATGGACAAAAACTTTAGATTCGTTAAATGAATTTTCCGAAAATGACCGAATGGAAATACTGGCAGCAGCATCCAAAATAAGAAATCTTAATCCAACGCGCGAGCAACAAGAGATATCTAGTCGTGCGCGAAAAACTTTAATTTCAATACCTGGGCACGCTAAGTATTTCACCAATCGTCTTGAGAAATCAAAAAAAGATTTACAGACAGGAATCATTAGCTACCACGAATACACCAAGGCTCAAGAAAGCTTGTCCGTGTTGGCTTTCCTTCCAAGCCCCGAAACCGTTTCTGAACTTGGAAAGCTACTTAACGATCCAGTTGGCCGAGATGGAAAGACTCTTGGTGGAGGAGACGTCTGGGAAGGTGATGGGTGGCTTCCTGTGAATTGCCAAATCGCCCTATCCTGCCTGGAAAGTTTGCCAATAGAAAATGGGCCACAGCTCATCAAAGGCGATGTCGATATCGAGGTCTTTATTGGAGTCGATAAGTGGAAAGACTGGTGGGATGAGGTGAAGACAGGCAAGAGAACTTACCGCTTCGTCGGCTCACCCATCGAATACGGTCCAGATGGTCCGGTGCCTGCCAAAGAACTACAACGCCGTGAGCGTGAACGTCAGCGCGACGCTGTTTCGGGTAATTCTAGCGACAGCAACCAGTCAGCCACGCAGCAGCCAGCCGTAGAATCAAAAAGTAAATGGACGGCCATAGTCGCTGCTTCATTCGCCGGGCTGTTGCTGCTGGTCGCTGGCTGGAAGGCCTTCCGAAAATCAGTAGCTGCGAAATGAAGACCATTTCTCCTTGAGGATCCCCGAAGAGCCATTGATTTCCAAATGGTTGAAAGGGGATGATCAGAGGTTCCCTGGGGAAGATTGGAACTTCCCGTGGGAGGGAACGGGATTTCCGGAGGACCTCACTTGATTCCCCATTTTCGTGATCTCCTTCCTTTGGGGGGCGATTCTGTTCCCCGATCTGGCGGGCCTGGTCCCCGGTTTGGATCAGTCCCTCCCCGTTCCGGAGAGCTGCTTCCCCGGTGTGCGCGGTTCCAGGCAGGCCCAACGAAGCCTTTCCCCGGTCTGGCGAATCCATCCCCCAGGAAAGTGAGATCGCTCCTCTGGATGGCAACCTGTTTCCCGAGGTGCGCGGGTCATGTCCCGAGGAAATCATGTCGCTAAAACGGGATCGGAGCCCGTCAGGCCGGGGACGCGGGTTCCAGCAACAGGGACGCGGGTCGTCGTAAGGGCGGGCCGGGTGCTAGAAGTAGGGAGGCAGATCGGCGGACCCGGAGGCAATCCGGCGGGAGTCTGGGATAAGTCCGGCGCACTGGGTTGCACACCTATGTGCAAAGGGTATTTCCCCGCTCGAAGCCCTCGAAGTAGATGAAAATTTCGTGAACCCTCATTCCCTGCTTGATAGACTTCATCAAAACTTATCCATGTTATCCCGTGACTCCGGTGAATCTGTGGAAAGCCGCGTAACGGAGTTCATCAAATTGAACCAAACACACCAACACCATGCCTGGAAGCCCAGTACCCATCAGTGAAGTCGAGTTGATCCCCTGGTTGACGAACTTCAGTCCGAAACTCGCCAACTACGCCACCACCCTCGGGCTGCTGCCCGCCGAGGTGACAGCCACGCAGGAAGATGCTGACTATCTGATCTATCTGCTGAACGTCCGTATCCCCTCGGAGCGCCAGACGCTAGCCGCCACAGTAGAGTATAAGAACTTCATCAAGGACGGAGATGCCTCCGCGCCGCTACCTGCCACCCTGCCGGGCACGGTGGCTCCACCGGCCTATCCAGCCTCCATCCTGCCGGGGGCCATGACCCGCCTGCGGAAGCTGGTGCAGAACATCAAATCCCGTCCGGGCTACACCGATACCATCGGCGAGGATCTCGGCATCATCGTGACCAATGATGCATCTGCCCCGGTGGCCCCAACCCTGTCCCTCGTCAATGCCGTCGCCGGTGGGGTGACACTCAACTGGAACAAAGGTGGCTGGACCGGGGTGAAGATCCAGAGCCGCACCGGAAACGGCAACTGGATGGATGTGGGAATGGATCTCTACAGCCCCTTCGTGGACACCCGCCCGCTGACCACCCCCGGCCAGCCTGAGAGACGGGAATACCGGGCGAGCTATCTGGACGGCGACACGGTCCTCACCGGCATGAGTCAAGTGATCGAGGTCACGGTGACTCCGTGAGGTGATTTCGCGCTAACTGCTTCAAGCCGCTTTCCGGAAACGGAGAGCGGCTTTTTTATAAGGAGTTGCGATATTCTGCCGCAAAGCAGCTCTCTTGTCCTTGAAGATTAAAAGTGTGGGTAACTGGTAAAGCCAGCTCATTACTCCGTTCAACGAAGCACTGAATCAATCCATTTTTCAATCTCCTGCCAGGCACTTCCACTTAGAGCCTCGCTGTGTCCCGCACCCGGAACGAGAATCAGACTTTTCGGGCCGGACAGATTGGAAAGGATGCGGCGTGAATGCTCTGGCGGAGTGTCCTTATCCTCAGCCCCGTGAATCAGAAGCACCGGCACTTTGATGCGTCGCGCCGCAAGTTCTGGGCTGATGTCCTTGATCTGAAAATTTCCCTTTTGTTCGGCGAGCTGGATGGATTTCTCGATGGTGCGATCGGTGAAGAAAAATGGTGCCCGCTCCGTCACTACGGTTCTTAGATCCGAAAATGACTCCGCCGCCACAACTGCGGAGACCCTTGCATCCTCGGCCGCTGTTTGAAGCGCCACGGCGGCACCGAGCGAACTGCCGACCAGCACGACCGGGCCTGGGCGCAGGGTGTCGAGTACATGGCGGAGATCCTCCTTTTCGAATCGACCAAAGGTGGCCACCTCCCCTCCGGACTCCCCGTGGGCACGACTGTCATAGGCCACCACATCGAACCCGCGCTGACGGAAATGGTCGAGGATGCCACTGGCACTCGCGCGATTGTCTGAGACGCCGTGCAGATAGATCAAGGTGCCTCTCGGCGGTCCATCTGCCTTGCCTTGCCAACCCTTGAGCATGACGCCTTCACCTTGATACGTCACATTCTGGCAGTTGGCCGGAGTCGCGGCAGGCACCGGCTTGCGGATCGGATGCAGGATCAGGGCGGCACCGATGGCGGGCAGCTCGAAGGCAAGAATTCCCAACAGCACGAACGCGACGAGGCCGATGATCTTCAGTCGTTTTCTGGAGCGCCTCGACATGGCTTGAAGAAATGCAAAGCCGACACGGGAAGGAAGCTGGTTTTCCTCCATGTGTCTTTTACTTCAGCTTCGACAGGTACTTCGCCGGTTCCTTCTCGAATTTCGGGACGCAGCTCTTGCAGCAGAATTTGATCTGCTGGCCTTCGTGCGTGATAACGACCGGTTCTCCCATTTCGCCGAGCTTCTCGCCTGAGACGAGGCAGACATCAAGGGGGTAGGGCTTGGCAGAGGTTTCGGATACGGGGGCAGCGGTGCTGGAAGGCGATGGCTTGCAGGAAACAAGCAGCAGGGAGGCGATGGCGAGTGGGATGACGATGATGTTCATGGATTCAGTGTGTGGTGGAGGGTTCCTTTTTTAAACTCACGTCCGCGCAACCAAAGGAAGATCACGGGCGTGACGATGAGGATGTGGAGCAGGCTGGAAATCATTCCGCCGATGACGGGAACGGCGAGGGGTTTCATGACCTCGGAGCCTTGGCGATGGCTCCAGAGAATCGGAAGCAGACTGGCGACGATGGTGGCGACGGTCATGACCTTGGGCCGGAGGCGGAGTCGGGCTCCGTCCTTCACGGCTTGGACGAGATCCTGGTAAGTGAACGCGGCCCCCTTCTCGGCGAGCCGGGCCTTCACGGTTTCCTCCAGATAGACGACCATCACCACGCCGGTCTGCACGGCGGTGCCGAAGAGGGCAATGTA
>JANOBS010000500.1:0-4586 GCA_031411755.1 Luteolibacter sp.
TCTTCCGGCAGGTGCCAGGGAAGGGTGCCGTCACGACCGATGATGCGGTCGGAGGTCATGGCGACGATGGCGACAAGGCGGGGCATCAGTTGTCGGAGGTATCGGAATCGTAGTGGAAACGGTGAAGGACCCGATGGGCGAAAGGCGTCAACAGGATGCCCGCCATGGCGATGAAGAAGATTCCGGAAAACAACGCATAGCAACCGGCGAAGATCTTGCCCGCTTCGGTGTGCATCTCATTCACCGGCCCCATGCCGCCTAGGATCATCGAGGCATTCAGGAAAGAGTCGGTCCAAGACAAACTTTCAAACTGATGGTAGCAAACCATGCCGATCCCGAGAGCTCCACCAATGAATGAGATGGCCAAAGACGCTGTTTTCAGCAGACGCAGCAGGAAGTCCCGCCGCGGCAACGGTTGTTGCGTGCGATTTTCGAGCTGGGTCATGATCATATGGCGATCGGAGCCTTGATGTGCGGATGCGGGTCGTAGTTATCCAGACGGAAGTCATCGAAGGAGAAGCCATCGATGTCGCGCACGTCAGGATTGATCCACATCGTGGGCAGGGGCCGTGATTCGCGGGTGAGCTGGAGCTTCGCCTGGTCGAGGTGGTTGGCGTAGAGATGGAGATCGCCGAAGGTGTGGACGAAATCCCGGGCCTCATAGCCGCAGACCTGGGCGATCATGAAGGTCATCAGCGCGTAGGAGGCGATGTTAAACGGCACGCCGAGGAACAGGTCCGCGCTGCGCTGGTAGAGCTGGCAGGAAAGGCCCGGTCGTCCGCCATTGACGGGCTCGTGGACGTAAAACTGGAATAGCAGATGACAGGGAGGGAGAGCCATGCGGTCGATCTCGCCGACGTTCCAGGCGGAGACGATGTGGCGGCGCGAGTGGGGATTTCCCTTCAGTCCGTCAATGAGGAGCTTGATCTGATCGATCACCCGTCCGTCGTCGGTGGCCCATGCCCGCCATTGCTTTCCGTAAACTGGGCCGAGGTCGCCGTTTTCATCGGCCCATTCGTCCCAGATTGTGACTCCGTTGTCCTTGAGGTAGGCGGTGTTGGTCGCGCCTTTCAGAAACCAGAGCAGCTCGTGGATGATCGAGCGGAGGTGGAGTTTCTTGGTCGTCAGGCAGGGGAATCCGTCCCGCAGATCGTAGCGGGCCTGGCGTCCGAAGACCGAGAGCGTGCCGGTGCCGGTGCGGTCGGATCGCGATTCGCCGTGCGCCAGCACGTCGCGGAGGAGTTCATGGTATTGGCGCATGGGGAAAGACTTTAGAATCCGGAGGCAAGAATCAAGAGTCAGAAGTCAATCCCCAGCCCCCGGTGAGCGGCGGAGGTTCTTTTTCACGGAAAGGATCCGCTTGTCGGCCACCGATTGCTGCTTGGAGCGACGCGACCTGCGGCGTTTCTGGCGGCGGGTCTTTTCCATTTCCTGCTGGCGGGCGGAGGCCTTGCCGAGGCGGATCTCGTCGAGCTTGTCGCAGAGCTCGCGGCGGGCCTGGTAACGGTTCAGTTCGCGGGAGCGGTTGGCCTGGCACTTGATCTCGATGCCCGTTGGCTCGTGCTTCAGGTAAACACAGGACGAGGTTTTGTTGATCTTCTGTCCGCCAGAGCCTGAGCCGAGGATGAACTTTTCGACAAGATCGGCCTCCGCAACACCGAGTGCGGTCATGCGTTCCTCCAGCAGGGCCTGCTTGTCCGGACCGATCACGATGAGTGGACGCGTTGGGTGTAGGCGAGGGAAGCGTGTCGGACAATGGCCGCGACATCTCCCTCGGGTCGCGCAAACGGCGGCACAAACCACGGGTAGCTTCCGATCAAGTCGGTCACCACTGCAACTTCGCCATCGCAGTTTCCATTTCCACAGCCGATGCCGATCGTCGGAACGGAAATCGCGGCGGTCAATGAAGCTGCTGTTAGAGGCACCACGCTTTCGAGGACGATGGCGAACACCCCTGCGTCGATCAAGGCCAGCGCACCTTCGAGAAGGGCCGCGCTTTGCTCGGGGGTCTTTCCCTTTTTGTGATAGCCACCTTCCTCAAGCACCCGCTGCGGAAGCATGCCGAGATGCCCGCAAACCGGAATACCGGCGGAGGTGATCGCGCGGACCTTTTCGGCCTGACGAATGCCACCTTCGAGCTTCACTGCCTCGGCCCCGGCTTCGACGAGGAGACGCGCGTTGTGCAGGGCTTGCTCTGGTGTGTCGTAGCTGTGAATCGGGAGATCGGCGACGACGAGCGCCTTGGTGCTCGCCCGCGCGACGGCCGCCGTGTGGTGAAGCATGTGGGCCAGCGTGACGTGAGTCGTATCGGGAAATCCAAGCACCACCATGCCGAGCGAATCTCCGACCAGGAGCAAATCGACCCCGGACTCATCCAGCAGGCGCGCGGTTGGATAGTCGTAAGCCGTCAGAGCTGCGATGGGTCTGCCACCTTTTCGGGCGCGGAGGGCGGCGGATTTTTCGAGACCGGACATGGGTTCAGGCAGTGAGGATTACCACGCAGCCTGCACCATGGCGAGCGGGGCTTCCTTGGATTCGAGATGGACCAGATGTTCCTGGACTGTGACGGAGTCTCCAGGCAGCACCAGTTCGGGGCGTATTTCCGCAAGGGGTTCCAGCACAAAACGGCGCGAGGTGAGGCGGGGGTGGGGGAGTTCCAGCAGTCCGGCATCAATTTGCAGGTCGCCGAAGTAGAGGATGTCGAGATCGATCACCCTTGGGGCGTTTGGTTGCGGAAGGGGAATCCGACCAAGCTTGAACTCGATTGCCTGCGTGAAATCCAGCAGGTCGAACGGCCCACCATAAAACGCGATCTCGATGACCGTGTTGTAGAAATCCGATGAATCCGGCGGGCAATCCACCGGTTCCGTCTGATAGATCGGGGCCTGAAGGAACAATGCGTCCGGAATGGCGATGCCCTTCAGCAGATCGCGTGCAGCCTGGAGGTTCTCGAGCCTGGAACCGAGATTCGATCCAAGGGCGATGCCGACCCGGTAGATGGAGGATTGCGAGGAGTCTGTCACCGGTTGGGCGAGAGGCGGATGTTACTTCAATCCAAGCACGTCCTGCATGTCGTATACGCCCGGTTGCTGGCTGGCGAGCCAGACGGAAGCGCGGACGGCACCTGCCGCGAAGGTCAGCCGTGAGCTGGCCTTGTGGGTCAGCTCCACGCGCTCGCCATCGGCGGCGAAAAGGACGGTGTGATCTCCGACAACATCACCACCGCGGAGAGTGTGCATGCCGATCTCGCGAGGCTTGCGCGGTCCGATGTTGCCGAAGCGACCATGCGCGATGTCGTCCTCATAGGACGTGCCTGTTTCCTCGTTGAGGATTTCCAGCAAGCGTCGTGCAGTGCCGGAAGGAGCATCGATCTTGTGCTTGTGGTGCATCTCCGTGACCTCGATGTCGAATCGGTCCTGCTTGAGGATTTGCGCGGCCTTGCGGGTCAGCCAGAAGAGAGTGTTCACGCCGACGGAGAAGTTCGGAGCATAGACGATCGGGAGCGTTTTCCCAGCTTCGTAAATGGCGGCGCGTTCCTCGTTGGTGTGGCCGGTGGTGCCGATCACAAGACGCGTGCCGTGCTTCAGGGCGGCTTCGAGCAGCTCCTTGGTAAACGAGTGGACGGTGAAATCGATCACGCAGCCGGCCTTGGAAATGGCGGCATTGAGATCCTGTCCGGCATCGTGGGTCGAGGCGACTTCGACAGCGGGTTCTGCGTTTGCAGCCTGGATGACGGCCTGTCCCATGCGACCGGAATGACCGGTGACGAGGAGTGGGAGAAGGGAGTTGTTCATGTTCGGATTGATGGCTGAGGAGGCGTTTCTCAAATCAATCCGTGCTCCTTGAGAAGTGCGGACAATGCGGCCGTATTGGCGGCATTCAACCCCACCAGCGGCAGGCGGAATTCATCGCTGCAATGCCCCATCAGCGCGGCGGCGGACTTGATCGGCACCGGGTTCACGTCGAGCGACATGATGCCCTTCATCAGCGGGTAGGTCTTCTTGTGCAGCACGGCGGCGGCGGTGAAATCTCCGGTGAGGCAGAGGTTCACCAGTTCCGTCATGGTCGCCGGGATGATGTTCGAGGCGACGGAAACCAGCCCGATCGCACCGCTGACCACGAAGGAAAGCGTCAGCGGATCATCACCGCAGAGCACACCGAAAGAGGAGGGCAGGGCGTTGACGAGCTGGTTGACGCGCTCGACCGAGCCACCTGCTTCCTTGATCGCCACGATGTTCGGGCAATCTGCGGCAAGACGGACGGTCGTTTCCACGCTGATCTCGATGCTGGAACGGCCAGGAACGCTGTAAAGCATCAGCGGCAGGCCGGTTTCCGCGGCGATCGCCTTGTAGTGCTGATAAAGGCCTTCCTGTGAGGGCTTGTTGTAATACGGGCAAACCTGGAGGGAGCCCGTCGCGCCGAGCTTTTCGGCGGCCTGGGTCAGTTCGATGGCTTCGCGCGTGGCGTTGGCTCCGGTGCCGGCGACGACCTCGCAGCGACCCGCGGCGAATTCTACGGCGAGGCGGATGACCTCGATGTGTTCGTCCATGTCGAGCGTCGGAGATTCCCCGGTGGTGCCGACCGGG
>JANOBS010000501.1:0-19964 GCA_031411755.1 Luteolibacter sp.
TGGGAAATCGCGCCTCCGCCACCTCCGCCACTTCCGCCAAGATGGCCCGCGCGACTTCTGAAACCCCACCGCCTCCTGCCGGAGAGCTTCCGCCCTGGGGTGAGCTGGTCACACTCGACATCGATCTCGAACAGCCGGAGGAATACGTCTCCTTCGAGGCCACGACTGATCGCATCGCGACGTGGACCTTCACCAACTGCACGCTGAATCAGACTCGTGAAATTCTAGTCGGCAGCGGTATGTCGGCAGGCCTCATTGAATCGACGCTGGCCGCTGAAAAAGTGGAGGACAGCCCGAAGGCAACGATCGTCAGGCCTGGAGATGACGTCGTGATCGCGATGCCCAAGGAGGTCCGCGCGAAGCTCTACTCCACTCTCGCCCAGTGGCCAGAAAACCGCTACATGGCGAATCCCTACCATCTGCCGAGCGAGGATTTCTCCGCACTCCTCACAGGCACCGACGTCCCCCCCGCCGCGCTGGAACTGGTGAAGAAGCTCACCTACACACAGGTCGGCAAGAAGGTCTTCAGCGATCCGGAGGCGGTGCTCCATCAGATCCCCACGGCGGAGGGCAGACTGCACCTGATGAAGATGCTGACCTACCAAACCGCTGTGCTTGCCCGACTCCGGCTGCGTCCGGACACCGACGTCGACAAGCTTCTCGGCTACTGGGGCGCGATTCCCGGCGTGCGGACCAAGGACCTTCGCCCACTCCTGGATTCCATCAAGAAAACCCCGGAAGGCGGCACCATCAGCCTGCTCTATCTGCTCCCTCCATTCGCCCGCGAACGGCTCTACACCTTCCCGCTTCCCGCGGAGGCGGATGACGTGAAGATGGACTGCCACTGGACGGCGATGAATTTCTTCAACGACACCCCTGATCCACGCTTTCAGGACAACGCTTACGCGAGCAACTACATCAAGGAGAACTGCTATCAGATCGGAAAGCCTTCGAAGGTTGGCGACCTGGTATTTCTCCTCAACAGCAAGAGTGAGGTCATTCACTCCGCCGTCTACATCGCCGAGGATCTGGTCTTCACCAAGAACGGCATCAACTTCGCCCAACCATGGATCCTGATGCGCATCCCGAACCTGCGCGAAGTCTTCACTGTCGGTGAGGAGCCAAAGGTCGCCTACTACCGACGGAAGGAATCCTGAGCTCCACCGGCTTTCAGTGGATCTCCACCGTTCGCCCCATCGCGGCCTCGTAGATCTGGTGCAGCCGGAAGGTCTGAAGCGCTCCCAGCTTCTGGCCGAATTGTGCGAGGACATACAGGCTGATCCCAATCAACAGCATGGCCGCGCAGATCCAAAGTGCCCAAGGATAATGACCCAGCGTCCGCTGCACGAATCCGAAGATGCCTGAAAACAGGCCAAAGGTCCCGCTGAGCAGATAGCCATACAGGAAAAGCGACCAGACATTGGCATTTGGGCCATAGATGCCCTCGATGCGGGTTGAATTCCCGTCCACCTTTTCCAGACTCAAGGTCAGCCTTGGCGACCAGAAATGCCGATCCTGTTCCGGAATGCGCAGGCAAATGTAACCTGGGAAATTTTTCACCTCGCAACGATCCTCACCCTGTCCCACCCCTCGCAGGATCCGGGCCTGTGCCTCCTCGACGCCAAGTTCCAGCGTCTGTGAAAAATGCGGGCGGATGCCGAAGCTGCTCATGCTCCTACAGACTGCGGTCTCTGAATTCGCTGTCAATGACGCGCTCTCATGCGGTCTTGCCTGACCCGCGCAGACTGTCTTGAGAAAATCACGAATCCAGTCCTGATCGGGATCGTCCGTTCGTCGTCTCCTTGAATTCATCGACCCTTATGACCACACCCCTCATCCAACCCTACCTCTTCTTTGGCGGCCGCTGCGAGGAAGCACTCGACTTCTACAAAACCACGCTCGGTGCCGAGATCGAGATGGTCATGCATTTCAGGGACAATCCGGACAAATCCGACGATCGCCCGATCCCTCCCGACTTCGACGACAAGGTGATGCACGCCAGTTTCCGCGTCGGAGCCTCCACGATCATGGCGTCCGACGGCTGTGGAGACGCCTCAGCCTTCAAAGGCTTTTCGCTCTCCCTCACCCTTCCGACCGAGGCCGATTGCCAGAGAGTCTTCTCGCAGCTTTCCGAGAGCGGACAGGTGAACATGCCGCTTGGAAGAACCTTCTGGTCGCCTTGCTTCGGCATGGTCACCGATTGCTTCGGGCTCGGCTGGATGATCACCGTCGCGGCCTGAACCCTCTTACACAAAAGCGCCGTCCACCGGGTCACGGCGGGCGGCGCTTGCGAAGGATCGGGACGATCAGAAGTCCACTTTCACACCAGCCGACACCGTGTTCGAGCTGTAGCCGGATCCTCCTAGGAGACCATCATAGAAAACATAGCCGCTCACACTCGGAGTGAACTGAATGCCCAGGCCCGCGCTGATCACGGCGCGATCCCTTCCAATGCGTGGTCCATCCACCGAGAACAACGGGCTGGTTCCCGTGGCGAAACGCGAGTCAATCGATTGGGTGCTGTCGAGAAACTCATGCTGCCAGGCGATCCGTAGTTGCGGGGTGATCTTCATACCGTTCACCACCGCAGCGTAGGAGATCTTCGCGCCGAGTTCCGTGCGCAGTGAGTCCTGGCTTTGATCCGGATAGCTCAGGGATGACAGCGAACCGGTCTCCGTAAAGCTGTTCAAATTCACCTGGGTGTAAGCCAGAGACGCGTTCGGCGTGAACGTCCAGTTGCCCCGGTGGAAATCATAGCCGGTGTTGATCAGCGCATCGAGTTCCCAACCCTCCGAGCTGCCATTTGCGTAACCGAAAATGGAGGCGCGTTTGGTGTCATAGGAGTTGTACCCGGCACCGAGCAGTGCATCAGCGAAGAATCCGTTTCCGAACACGGTGGCGTAGACCGCTCCCCTGTAGGTCTCCACGTCGATGCTGCCGCCGTTCACCAGACTCGCATCAGAGTTCGAATAACCACCCAGGAACCCGACCGCGAAATGGTCGCCCACCCGCCTGTCGGCGCCGAGCGTGAAGCCCTGCGAATTGAAGTCATAGCCACTTGCATTGGCGGTGCTGTCAACACTCGCCGATCCACCGCTCCCTTCGAAGAAGAAGCTCCAGAGCGGACCCTCACGCGTCATCATCGTGGGCTCGATCAAGCCCCCTTTGCTATCCCTTGACGCAGGAGTGTATTCGGCCGGAGGACCACCGGCTTGGCGAACCTGATCCAAGTGGCGCTCGATGTTCGAATTCTGGAGTTCGGAAGCGGCGAATCCCATTTGGAAGATCGCCGTCAGCTCATCGGGCGCGATCAGGTCATACATGGCTGGAAGATCGGCGATGTTCTGCCCATCGAGGTAGGTCACCAAACTGCCGGAAGTAGACGGGTTCTCGTTCTGGTAGCCATCAAGTACGCCACCCACTGCGTTCTGGTTCCTGGTCAGTCCTGGGACCGATCTGAACGAATCCTGGACCCAGTTGACGTAGGCATTCGAGGAATCGTAGGTGATGGTCGGATAAAGCAGCGTATCCCCGTGATGGTAGAAAAAGTTCTGATTGAAGGCTGAATTGTAGATCCTGGAATAGGGATCGTTGGAGGCGAATTGCCCACTCAAGCCACCCGTGGTGTGGATGATGTTCTGCTTGTCGCCAGCCGGACTTCCAAGCCAGCTCCCCTGCGGCACATAGGTTCCTGTGTCGTCGTAAACAAACACCGTGCCACCACTCAAGGTGCTGGTGCCAGTGACGTCGAAGCGGGTGTAGGTACCCGGCGAGGCACCCTGAAGATGCAGACTGATTTCGCCGCCGGTTTGGACATAACCCCCGGTCGTGATGTTCAGCACCTGGGAGTTGTAGGTGTCGATGTTGCCGTCATTGATGGTCAGGACTCCGGTCCCGAACGCGGACGAGGTGGCCGAACTCAGGTTTCCCACCCGCACATCGCCAGGGGTGTTGATGGTGGTTCCACCGCTGAAGGTATTGCTGCCCAGGAGAATGGTCGTTCCCGGCGCGGTGATCGACATGCTGCCTACGCCGCTGAAGACGCTGGTGGAGGCCTGGGTGTTGGTTCCCTGCTGGATCCAGCGGATCTGCCCGTTATTGACGACGCTGTTGCCGAAGGTTTCACCGCTTGCGAGGTTGATTGCGAGGATGGACGATCCCACATCGCTGACAAACACCGAACTCGAGGACGCGATCGACGTTCCCATCGTCAGTCCATCCCCGATCTGCAAGGTTCCACCTGAGACCACGGTGCTTCCGGTGTAGGTTTCGGCGGCGGTTAGAACCAGAGTGCCAGTCCCCGCCTTGAACAGCCCGTTGCTGCCTCCGACCACGCCGCTGATGAGGAGGCCCGAAGCATTGTTGACCGTGATGATCTGGGAAAGATTTCCCAGCGTCAGCTTGCTGCTGATCGTGGTGAGACCAGCCCCGCTGTTGATGTTGATGCCAGTGACAAGCCCGGTTGAGGAGATCGTCAGGTTGTTCGTGCCGGCGATCGTGACTGCCGCCGAATCATTGACGGTGAGACTCGAAATTGTGGCATCAAAGTCGAGGGTCGTGTTCTGATTCTGGGGCGTCGGATTGACGGAGAAAACGACATCGGCTCCAGCGCCGAGATTGATGTGATCGAGTCCCGCCACAGTCGACGACCAGTTCGTGGCCGACCAGAGATTGTTGGCAGAACCATTCCAGAAGCGTCCGGGAGTCGCAGCGACAAGCGCGGGCGCAGCGATATTGTTGCCCAACAACGTCACTGCTCCGTTCAGGGCGATCACCCGACCATTTGAAAGCTGCGATCCTGTTCCGAAACTAACGCTCGCCAGAGCAAGGATGTTTCCGCTGAACGATGAACCGGTGTTGAAGGTCGCCGAACTTCCGACCTGCCAGAACAGGTTGGGATCTGACCCGGCACCCGCCCCCGTTACAACCACGGAAGAACCCACGGCTGCGGTCAGTGAACTTCCGATCTGGAAAATGAAAACCGCATTGGGATCGGAGAGCGTGTTGAGCGTGAGACTTCCCGTCAAACCGGCGGTGGTGTCAAAATGATAAGTTCCAGGAGTGAGCGTCAATCCACCCAGGTCCGTACCGGTGAGATCATTGGCCGGGAGATACGACATTCCAGCGATGGTATTGTAGGCGGTCAAGGCATCGGCCTGGGCCTGCATCGCCACGGAGTCATTGTAGTGGACAGTTCCGGTGATGACACCCGGCCCGGCCGGGGTGGAGATGGAGAATCCGCTGGTTGTGGTGAGCGGACTGAGAGCCACGTTCCCTGCCACGATGGAGTTTCCCGAGTTGGTGACTCCTTGTGAGCTGATGATCGCAAAATTCGATGCCGAACCCAAGGGAACGGCTTGCCCGCTGGCGTTCATCGAAACTGAGATCAACGCAAGGCCTGTCATCGCGGATCCGATGAGCCCATGATGATGAATGCATCGTTTCGATTTCAAGTTTCCGCAGGAAGGGATGGAGCGCTTGTGGGTCTGCGCGGAATTGAAAATCAGAGATTTGCTTTTCATGGTCGGTGTTGATTAATGGAAACCGCACGCCGACAGCCTTCTCCTTGGGATTGACCCCACTGTCACCCGGCACGGTATGACCGGAGGATGCCGGGGAAGCACGTCAGTTCATATGGGGTAAAACCCTACCCCATCGATGCGATCAGACATCATGGCCAGTGCCATTCATACATCAACACGCACGCTATCCCGATCGGGCCGCTGATGCATTCAACCTCGAAACCAAGCCCGTGCGACTCCCTCACGCAAACACCGCGCCAACCGGCTTACCCTTGTTGCCGATGGTAAACGGTCGGCCACTGGGGCTGACGACCGGAGTCTCGATCGGCATGCCGCAGGCGTGGGCCACGGTGGCGTGAAGGTCACCGACAGTGACCGGATCGCGATCCACGTCTCCGCCGGCCGCATCACTGGCACCGTGGACGTAGCCGCGCTTGGCACCACCACCGGCGAGCACACAGGAGAAGACCAGCGGATGGTGGCCACGGCCGCTGCCATCAAACTGTGGCTTGCGACCGAATTCGGTGGCTACCACGACCATCGTGCTGTCGAGCAGCCCGCGTGATTCGAGATCACTGATGAGCGCGGCAAAGGCGGTGTCGAACTCGGCACCGCGATCCTCCATGCCGCCCTCGATGTCCTTGTGCATGTCCCAGCCGCCGCTCTCGACTTCGACGTAGCGGACGCCACCCTCAATCAAGCGGCGAGCCAGCAGACAGCCCTGGCCGAAGCGGTTCCGGCCATATTTCTCCCGCAGCTCGGCGGGTTCCTTTTCGAGATCGAAGCACTGAAGGTCCTTGCCCTTCATGAGGCGCAGGGTGCTTTCGTAGAAATCATTGTAGGCCGCCACGCTGCTGTCCTTCACCGTTTCGGTGAACTGGTGGTCCATGTCCTTGAGAAGCGCGAGCCGCTTTTCAAGGATCGAGGACTCGGCCTGCGGAACTGCGTTGGTGAGGCCTTCCTCGGGATCGAGGATCGGCAGCGGACTCATGGTGGCGGGGAAAAATCCGTTGCCGTGATTCGATGGACGGTTGATGCAGACGCTGCTCGGCAGAGTCTGATGGCTCGCGCCAAGATAGTGCTGCGCCCAGGCCCCGAGGATCGGATGCACAATCGTGCCGCGCTTTTCAAATCCGGTGCGCATGAGGTAGCGGGCCTGCTCGTGCACGCCGACCTTGGCGGTCATGCTGCGGATGACCGTGATCTTGTCCGCGACCTTCGCGATCTCCGGAAGATAGGAAGAAACCTGATAACCCGCTTTCGTGCTGAGGATGCCGCCGGGGCCTTTCGAGGCTCCGGTCTTCGGATCGAAGCTGTCAATCTGACTCAGTCCGCCGGAGAGCTGAAGCATGATCACGGCCTTCGCTTTTCCAAAACCAGGACCGCGCGCGACGACCGGCGCGGCGACCTCCGCCGCGCGGGAGTCACCGGGGAGAAAAGGCAGCAAGCTGATGCCGAAAGCCGCCTGAGCCATGCGTTCGACGAACGCGCGGCGGGTGACCTCATTGAGCCGGAGCAGATCGGATTTCATGGGATGGTGGGGTCGGGAAGTTAGGAAAGTTAGGGAAGAAAGAGAAACTCGCGGGAGTTCAGGAGCACCCAGGAGAGATCGGAAAGACCGAGACCGCCCTTCATTGCGGCGAGCGCCTTTGACGATTCCTGTGAGGTCGGCTGTCGTCCGAGAAAGCTGAGATAAAGCGAGCTGACCTGATCCGCCGGGGACTTCTCCTTCATCGCCGAGGCGAGGGCGGTGGAGCCATTGGTGATCATTTCCTGTACGGGCCCGTTCATGAGCTGCAGCATCTGCGGGACGCTGCCGTCAGTGGTGTTCGTATCGGAAACGAGACGGTCGCTCTGACCGAAGAGACGCAGGAAATGATTCTCAGGAGCCGGTTGCGGCATCTCGCTTGCCCGTGCCAGCAAGAGCCCTGATCGGATCTGTGGCTTTTCACCTTCATAAAGCCCGGCGAGGAGGTTGGGATTGCCGCCACCTTTTTTCCCGCCGCCACGGAGCTTGGTGCCGTTTTCCTTCATGTCCGCGACGAGCTTCGTCAGTGTCTCCACATTGATCTGGTCATCCGGCACGGCGGTCCGCCGTAGGTCATCGCCACGACGCAACAGGATGTGGTCCGCGTCATTGCCGGAGGCCAGCGTGACGATGGAATCCCAGGCCTGCTCGGCGCTCATGCGACGGATGATTGGACCCTGAAAGCTCCAGGTCTTCGGATCTTCCGGTGCCTCGCTGGCCTGGCGTTGATAGGCTGCGGTGTTGAGAAGGATCCGCTGGAACTCACGCAGGTCGAACTTTGCCTGCTTCATGTAGGTCGTGATGCGCGCGAGCAGTTCTGGATTGCTGGCCTTCTTCGGATCATCCAAATCGGACACGGGTTCCTGCACGGCGATGCCGAAGACCTTTTTCCAAAGCCGGTTGGCGATCGCGGCGGCGAAGCGGGGATTCTCCGGATGCACCATCCAGGCGGCAAATTGGTTGCGCAGTTGCGAGGGCTTCGTCGGGTCGAACTTATAGGCCGGATTTTCCTTGGTCGTGTCGTTCCAGCGGATCAGTTCGGGGACCGCCGGGGCACCAGGGCTCACGTCCTTGTACTTGTAGTCGGCGGGAAATTTCAGGCGGTTCGTCGGCAGATCGACGAGATTGTAGGCGTTGGAGGTCAGGAGCTGGGTGACGAGTCCTTTACCGAACTGCCCATCCGCGTTCTTCGCGAGCTGACGTGTCTTCCGGTAAACGTCCTCATGATAGCCATCGGACGCGCCGAAGAAGGCCGCCATGCTGTAGAAGTCGTGCTGGCTCCACTCAGCGAAGGGATGATCGTGGCACTGGGCACAGGAAACATTCGCTCCGAGAAAGGTGCTCAGCAGATTGGAAACCCCGTCGAGCGGCATCTGCGCATCGCGCAGCAGGAAGCCGGCGGCCCCGTTGGTATTGAGCTTGCCGTCGGCGGTGAGCATCTCGCTGACCATCGCGTCCCAGGGCACGTTCATCGCGACCTGTTCCTTCAGCCAATCCTCGTAAAGGAAGGCCTTCGCGCCCTTGCCGTAATCGTCCTTCACCCTCAGCATGTCGGCCAGCCAATTGTAATGGTGCATCGTGTAGCCCGGCGAATTCAGCAGCGTGTTGATGAGCGTCGCCCGCCGGTTCGGCGAGGGATCACTCAGGAACGCGCGGGCCTCCTGCTCGGTCGGGATGCGGCCGATGGTGTCGAGATAAAGCCGACGCAAGAGCTGCGCATCGCTCGCCGGAGGGTTCGGGGCGACGCCCTTCTCTTTGAGCGCGGCGTTGATCGATTCATCCAGACGGGCCGCGGCCTTCGTGATGATCTCCTGCGACATCGGCGGGCGCGGCTGGAGGCTGCGGCAGGCCTGGGCGAACTGCTGATCCGCCGCACTCAGCCGGATCAGCGGAAAGCGGGCCTTGATCTTGTCCTGACGTTCGACGGTGACGATCCCGTTCTCCAGTGCCAGGAACTTCGCTTCCAACTTCTCACCACTGGAAGCGGTCCAGGTGCGGATATCCTTCGACGCGCTCGGTCCCCTGTCCGCAGGGACCGCTGCCTCATCGGATTTGTTTTCCCGATACTTCCCTTTTTTCTTCACCAAGGGAGCCGCCACCAGTGCGGCGGAAGTGGCGGCAAGGGTGGCGGTAAGCCAGATGGAGGTGCGTTTCATGGAAATTGGATCTCAAGAGTGAACACCGGTGCTACGTCGGGGTTGCAGCTCAAATTTCCTGAACCCACCCGCCTTTCCCGGAAAGCCGGCTCATTTCCCCGCAGGCTCAAGCTTCGGCGCACGCTTGCCGGTGAGTTCCTTGACGGCGGCAGCGGCCATTTCACCAGCGCCTTCCGCGTTGGGATGCACGCGATCCGGGAGGAGCTTCGGCTTGTCTTCGAGGGCCTTGTGCATGTCGACCACCCCGAGATTCAAGTCCTTCGCCATCGTGTCGATCCGCTTGATCCACTCCTGGAGGTTCTTTTCGTTGATGCCGAAATTTCCCGGCTCCGGCACCGGGCAGGGACGGCAAACGTAAACGCGCGGCTTGCTGGGGAGAGACTGGAAGGACTTCACGAGTTCGGTGTAGTCAGCCACGAACTCGGACTCGAACGCCCAGTTCTGCGGCTTCGTGTCGTTCGTGCCGAGCATGATGATCACCACGTCCGGCAACATGGCGAGGGCATCCTGATAGGCCTTTTCCTTCCAGTAGGGGTGATCGCCCTTCTTCAAAAGCGTCCGACCACTGACTCCGAAATTGCCGACCTTCCACTTGTCGCCGAGCATTTCCTGAAGTTGAGACGGGTAGGCCTTCCCGGGACCGGCGCCAGCGCCCTGCGTGATGCTGTCACCAACACAGGCCACCTTGATCGGCTCCTTGAAATCGGCGGGCTTGATCGGTGGCAGCGGATCGGCGGCGAAGGCGGTGGCGACCAACAAGCCGGCTAAAAGGAAGATGGGGTTTCTCATGATCCGGGATCATGATTCGACACGGGTCCGGCTGTCGAGCCCCCAACTCAGGCCAGCCCGGCTATTCGCCCCTTTCCACGGATGACTCCATTGGCTTTGATCCTCACGGTTGCCATCCCGATGATTCCTCCCAAACGCTACATTCCAGAAATCCACGACGTGCATCCCAGGATGATGCCCGCACTGGAACGACTGCTGGGCGCACTCCCGGACGAGGCCAGCAGGCTCGCGCCCTTGCTGGTGGTCCCGGATTGGGCGGGCGACTCCGCCCTGGATTGTCATCCGGAATTTGTCGAAATGCTCCGCCAGCTTCAGGGGGAAAAGGTCCTGCACGGACTCACCCACTCGCTCGGTCCGGATTGGTGGAACCGTTTCGCCTACGGCACCGAAAACCACGCGGAGTTCGCCAGCCTTTCCGAAGACCAGGCCACCGCCCGACTCACCACCGCCCACAAGCTCCACACCGAGGCCTTCGGTCTTCCCCGCTGGTTCTGTGCCCCGCGCTGGCAGCAGAACGCCATCGTGAAGACCGTGCTCGGCCGTCTCGGGTTCGAGGGCTTCATGCTCGGCAGTCGCTATGAAAAACTCTCCGGCGCACGCGCGGCCATCCCCGCGATCTGCTTCGACGACGGCGGCCATGCCTGGCGGCATGTCGCCGGACGCTTGCAGCGCAAGGCCATGATCCGCCGCTGGCTGGCGAACAACACCCCCTTCCGCCTCACCCTTCATCCAGCCGATCTGGAAGATCCAAAAACCTGGCAGCAGCTCACCGAACTCGTCGCCACGCTCAAAGGTGAAGGCTGGCAGCCCCTCGCCTTCGACGACGCGCTGTTCGCCTGACGCGATCAGCGGGGTAATTCCATTTTTAGGGGAAACCATCACGATACGCCTAAATGATGAGTTACCAGATCCAAGATTTATCTTTGCCTGACCCCACCGTTGTCCTACCCCAATGGATACACGGGAATCAGTTAGATGCAGTCATACGCCCACACCAAAACCCGGCCTGACGGAAGCCCGGCTCCCCAGTGCGAATGGGAGCCGCTCTCCACCCCCTTTGGACCTGGCCCGGAAGAGTGTCAGCGGGAAAGCTGCGAAAAGTGCGAACGCCTGGAACCCAACCACGGCCACCTCAACAAGGTCGCCTGGTGGACCGCCAAGTTCGCTTCGGAAATGTTCGCGACGGATTCCCCCGAGGCAAAATCCGCTTCGGACTGGGGCTACCTCGCCGGGCTCTGGCATGATCTGGGGAAATTCGCTCCCGTCTGGCAAAACTACCTGAAATCCAAGGTCGATCCTCACGTCGACGACGTTTCGGGAAAAGTCGACCACTCTACCGCAGGTGCCCAGCACGCTGCGAAATGCCATCTTCTCGGGCACATTTTAGCATATCCCATCGCTGGCCATCATTCCGGGCTTCTTGATGCCGAGTCCAACCACGCTTGCCAGAAAGCCCGTCTGATCAAAACCGATCTCGAGGATTGGTCCAATGCACCACAGGAACTTCTCACCTTTCTAATGCCCGCGCTTCCCGCATTCATTCAGCGGGATGCCTTCTCTCTTGGTTTCTATTCGCGTTTGATTTTCTCCTGTCTCGTCGATGCCGATTTTCTCGCGACAGAGGCATTCATGAATCCCTCGCAAACCTCGGTTAGAAACCAAATTCCTGCGAACAGCCTTCAGAAGATTGCTGATCTCGTGAGCCAGCGCATTGATTCCTTCGGCGAGCCCGCCCGGGACGACACCGTCAACATCCAACGTCGCAACATCGTCCAAGACTGCCGTGCCAAAGCTTCGGCACCTTCCGGCCTCTTTACCCTCACCGTCCCCACGGGTGGAGGAAAAACCCTCTCGTCTTTGCTCTTCGCTCTCCTTCACGCCGTCCGTCACGGACATACGCGCGTCATCTTCGTCGTCCCGTTCACCTCAATCATCGAGCAGAACGCCCAAGTGATCCGCGACATTCTTGCCCCCCTTGAAACTGACGAGTTCACGCCATTCATTGAGCATCACTCCGCATTGTCGCCAGACAAGGAAACCGAACAATCCCGTCTTGCTGCCGAGAACTGGGACGCGCCTGTCATCATCACCACGGCCGTTCAGTTCTACGAATCCCTCTACGCGGCGAAGACCTCCCGCTGCCGAAAGCTTCATCACATCGCCAATTCGGTCGTCATTCTCGACGAGGCACAAACCCTACCCGTCGATTTTCTCCATCCCTGCCTCCGTGTCCTCAAGGAACTCACTGCTCATTATCGCACCACCACCGTCCTTTGCACCGCCACCCAGCCCGCGATTCACCACCATGCGGAGGACTTTCCCATTGGCCTCGAAAACTGCCGGGAAATCATCAGCGACACCGCCTCCCTTTTTGCCGCTCTCAAGCGTGTGGAATTGAGCACACTCGGCAAGCTGGCTGATACCGATCTCGCCTGCCGTCTTCTTGCTCATTCCCAGGCGCTCTGCATCGTCAATCGGCGCAAACATGCCCGGGAGATCTTCCGCCTGCTCGAAGACAACGGGGAAAACTTCCACCTCTCCGCGCTCATGTGCCCGGAGCATCGCTCGCAGATCCTCGCCATGGTCCGCACTCGTCTCTCCGAGGGGAGGGCCGTTCGCCTCGTCTCCACCCAGCTCATTGAAGCCGGCGTCGATGTCGATTTCCCCGCCGTCTATCGCTCCCTCGCCGGACTAGATTCCATCGCTCAAGCCGCCGGACGCTGTAACCGCAATGGTAAACTCCCCATCGGACACACCTACATCTTCACTCCAGAAGATCAAAGAGGGGAAGCCTACTTCCGCGAGACAGCGCAAATCTCCAGTCAACTTATCGAACTCCACTCTGACCTGCTCAGCGAAAAGGCCATCCACGAGTACTTCGATCACTATTACTACCAGCAGAAGAGTCGCTGGGACTCGAAGAACATCCTCGAAGGCTTCCGCCGGGGCGACCGGCTTCTGCCGCTCCATTTCCAATTCGCCACCGTCGCCAAAGACTTCCGCTTCATCAAGGACTGGCAGGTTCCCGTCATCGTCCCCCACGACGATCACGCCTGTAAACTCATCGAGGAACTGAGAAATCCACACAAGCCACTCGACCGCAGGCTCTTCCGCGCCCTCCAGCGTTACACCGTCCAAATCTCCCCAAAGCTCCGCGACGAGAACATCCGCTCCTTCGAGGCACTTCGCGATGACCAATTCCACATCCTGATTTCGACAGATCTCAACTACTCAAAGAACTTCGGGATCACGTTCGATGACGAAGACACCGGCGAAGCCAACCTCATTTGCGGATCATGAAGTTTCCGGACTCATTCACAAAAAAGGCGGAGCACCGGTTAAGATGCTCCGCCCCTGATCTGAACTGCCCAGAAATAGCGCAGTGTTTCAATCCGCGAGAGGTGCCGTGCGCCACTTCTCGACAAAAACCATCCTCATCACGGCATCGGCTGGACCAAGCCCTCGCACTTCCGCGCGAGTTTTCCATCCCGGGTGTAGAACGGCAACCCACGAGTCTGGCCGAGCCAAACATACGAAGCATCGTAGAAAGAAAGATCCCGGGCTCGCGAAAGCGCCGCGATCTCGGGCGCATTGAAATCGACCACGCTCTCAGTGATCAGCTGCTCCGCTGCTGCCAGAAATCGATCCATCAATTCCGCCGACATCCTGCTTCCTCTGACTTGCTTCAGCAGCACATGTCCAAATTCATACCTCCAAAGGACGGGGGCGATCCACTCGGAATCCAGTTCCAAAAGGCTCTGAACGGAACCCTGCATCTCAGGATTTCCGATGAAGAAATCCGCAACCACCGTGCAATCGACAACAATCATGGCAAAAATCTGCCTTCACTCTTGACAAGGAGCAAGGTCTTTTTAAGAAATAGTGCAGTGAAAGACGAAATCATCTCCGCCCCTCATCAATCGCAGTGCGAATCTCTTCCACGCTCAGAGTCCTTTGCAGCTCCTTCCTCAATTCCCCAGCCAGCCCGATCATATGCATCGCCCGGCCTCTTTTGCCTTCCTCCTCACTTCCGCCAGCCACCTCGCTCAGCTCTGCGATCACTTCCTGATTCACGCTCCGCCGGTTCTTCCTCGCCCGCTCCTTCAAAGCGGCGTGCAGCTCATCGGGCACATTTCGTATCGTCAAGGTCGGCATGCCTGCAAAGTGCTAGCACTTTGACCTCAAATCAACCTCTTTCCCCATGAAACACGGTATCCTTCTCAAAGTTTCCGGCGACTACGCCCTCTTCTCCCGCCCCGAAATGAAGGTCGAGCGAGTCTCCTACGACGTCATCACCCCATCTGCCGCCCGCGGCGTCCTTGAGGCGATCTATTGGAAACCCCAGATCCGGTGGATCATCGATGAAATCCACGTCCTCAACCCCATCCGCTTCACCAACATCCGTCGCAACGAGATCTCCTCAAAAATCTCTGTCAAAGGTGCCACCGGAGTGAACGCCGCGATGACCAACCCGGATTTCCGACCCACAATGGACGTATCGGAGAACCGCCAGCAACGCGCCTCCCTCCTCCTCAAGGATGTCGCCTATCTGATCAAAGCACGGGTCCACCTCTTCGATACCCGCCTCGACAAAAACGGCCCGGAAGTCCCCGCCAACGAGGCGGCTGGCAAACACCTCGAAATGTTCAAACGCCGTGCCCTCAAAGGCCAGGCCTTTCAACAACCCTACTTCGGCTGCCGCGAGTTTCCCGTTCGCTTCGAACTGATCCAAGACGAAGCCGACCTCCCAAAACCCCACCCGGATCTCATCACCGGCCAACCCAAAGACCTCGGCTTCATGCTTCACGACATCGAGTTCGAGCAAGACCGCGCCACGAAAAAGGTGAAATCCACCACCCCCCACTTCTTTCCCGCCACCATGACTGACGGCGTGATCCTCGTCCCCGAACTTCCCTTCCCCATCAAGGCATGATTCTCCAAGCCCTCAATGAACTCTACACCCGCCTCGCGGAAGAGCCCTCCTACGAGATCGCACCGCCGGGGTTTTCTCCGCAGAAGATTGCCTTCCGCGTCAGGATCCGACCCGACGGTTCACTTTTGCAGTTCGAGGATGCCCGCACCCCTGATGAAAAGGGCAAGCTCCAGAACCACGTGATGCTGGTTCCAGGAGAAGCCAAACCACCAGGCGCGGGAATCAACCCCGGTCTGCTTTGGGACAACCAGACTTACCTTCTGGGCAGGCAACCCGAGGACAAGCCAGACGGCTTCGGCCTGAAACGCTTCGAAGCCTTTCGCCAACGCCATCTTGAACTTGTGGAGAACATCAATGATCCCGATTTTACCGCTGTTTGCCAGTTCCTGAAACATTGGAATCCCGATCAACTCTCTGCCCACCCCCTCCTCAACGAAGTCGGCACGGGCTTTGGGATCTTCGCAGTCCAAGGTCAAAAGCGAGCCGTTCACGAGAGCAAGTGTGTTCAAGATTGGTGGATCCGCACCTTGAAATCCGTGAGCGAAGAACTGCCCCTCATAGGGCAATGTTTGCTCACCGGTGATTTCGGCCCAATCGCACGCCTCCACCCTAAAATCAAAGGAGTGACAGGATCTCAAGCCGCCGGTGCCTCCATCGTTTCCTTCAACTCGAACGCCTACGAATCCTACGGTAAGACCCAGAGCTTCAACGCACCAGTAAGCGAATCCGCAGCCTTCCAGTATGGCACCGCACTTAACTCCCTGCTGACTGGCCCTCAATCCTCAAAGCACCGCATCCGCATCGGAGACACCACCACGGTCTTCTGGACCGAAAAGCCCAGTCTCGTGGAAGACTGCCTCGCCGACATCTTCGGAGGCGGTTCTCAAGCAGCAGCAGAAATCCAAGACATCGGGAAACGCGAACAAATCGAACGCCTGCTCGAAGCCGTCCGCAGCGGAGGACATTACCAAGACCTGGGTGGGACGGACACACCCTTCCACATCCTCGGACTCGCTCCAAACGCGGCACGCGTCTCTATCCGCTTTTACCACCGCTCCACCATCGCCGAACTACTCGACAAGCTCCACGACCATCAACGCTGCATGAAAATTGCCCGGGAGTTTGATACGCCGGTCGGGAAACGCCAGGCCGACTCCGAGTTCCCTGCGATCTGGCAGATCCTCAGGGAAACGGCCCGCGTCGCGGATGAGATCCCGCCACTTCTCGGAGGCGCTCTCGCCCGCTCGATCATCGGAGGCGCACCCTACCCGGAAGGTCTTTTCACTGCCATCATCCGCCGCATCCATGCGGACCACACGATCAACTATCTCCGCGTCGCCACGCTGAAAGCCATTCTCGTAAGAAATCATCAACTAACCATCCCCATCATGCTAGACAACGAAAACACTGACCCAGCCTACCTCCTAGGCAGGCTATTCGCCGTGCTTGAAAAGACCCAAGAAGACGCTCTTGGAAATCTCAATTCCGGCATCCGCGACCGCTTTTACAGCTCAGCTTCAGCGACCCCCGTAGTTGTCTTCCCCCGTCTTCTCCGCACCTATCAGCACCATCTCTCCGGTTTGAACGGCGGAGCGAAGGTCAATCGCGAACGTTTAATTCAAGAAATCCTTTCCTCAGTGGATGCAGCTGGTTTCCCAAATCAACTCTCTCTGAAAAGCCAAGGCATCTTCGCCATCGGCTACTACCACCAGCGCAAGGATTTCTTCACCTCCAAGGCCAAGCCAGAGGAACCCGCCGCCGTCTGAAACTCCCTCCACACTGAATACTGAAAACCAACAAGCTTAATCTCATGAACCACCGCTACGACTTCCTCTTCCTCTTCGATTGCCAGGACGCCAACCCCAACGGCGATCCTGATGCAGGCAATCTCCCTCGCATCGATGTTGAAACCGGCCAAGGCCTTGTCACCGACGTTTGCCTCAAGCGCAAGATCCGCAACTTCGTCGCTCTCATCGGCGGCGGCCAAGACGGCAAGCGCATCTATTTCACCGAAGGAGCCGTTCACAATCTCCAGCATAAAGGAGCCTACGAAGCCATCGGCGAAACCCCGGCAAAAACCGTCAAACCTGAGATCAAGGACAAGGCCACCGCGTGGATGTGCCAGAACTACTATGACATCCGCACCTTCGGAGCCGTCATGTCCACCGAAGTGAACTGCGGCCAAGTCCGCGGACCCGTGCAAATCTCCTTCGCCCGCTCCATCGATCCGATCGTCTCCAGCGAGCACGCCATCACCCGAACTTCCGTCACAAACGAGAAGGACATCGAAAAAGAACGCACCATGGGCCGCAAGTTCACCATCCCCTATGGCCTATACAAAGCCCAGGGCTTCGTGAATCCCTTCCTCGCGAATCATACCGGCTTTAGCGATGACGATCTCGAACTCCTCTTTCAATCTCTCGAAAACGCCTTCCAGTTTGATCAATCCGCCGCTCGTCCGGCAGGCAGCATGAATCCGCGTGCCCTGCTTGTCTTCAAGCACGACACGGCTCTCGGCGCTTCCGCCAGCCACAAACTCTTCGATCTCGTCACCATCACCAAGAAGCCGGGAGTCGAGGTTCCTCGCGCATTCTCAGACTACGATGTCGCCATCGACGAGGCAGCCATCCCCACCGGAGTCAGCCTCATCCGCCGGATCTAACCATCAGCCCCCATGGAGCGCGGAGAGACCCATTTCACGGAGGATCAACTCCTCCCCCTTTCCGCGCTCCAGCATTGGCTGTATTGCCCGCGCCAGTGCGGCCTGATCCATCTGGAACAGGTGTGGGCGGAGAACAAATTCACCGCCGAGGGCCAGGTGCTTCATCACAAGGCGCATGAGGGAGCGGACGAAAGCAAACGCGGCGTCCGGATCACCCGGAGTCTCTCCGTCCGTTCGTTCGTGCTCGGGATTTCCGGACAGTGCGACATCGTGGAGTTCCATTCCGATGAGCGGGTGCCTCCGGTGGAATACAAACGCGGCATGCCGAAATCCCATCGTGCCGATGAGGTTCAACTCTGCGCCCAGGCGATTTGCCTAGAGGAAATGCTCGGCGTGGCGATTCCCAGCGGCTGCTTGTTTTACGGAGAAAACCGGCGACGGACCGTGGTGGAGTTTGACCCTGATCTCCGGCAACTCGTCACGGAAACCTCCGCCGCGCTGCATGCGATGATCGACTCGCGCGAAACCCCGCTCGCCGAATACCTGGCCAGCCGTTGCGATGCCTGTTCACTCATCGAACTCTGCCAACCGAAAGCCATGCGCTTCAAGCGAGGGGTTCAGTCGTGGTTCGACTCCCATCTGCAATCTCAACTTTAGAAGTCCTGAATCCCAACTCCGCTCCCCCCGATGCGCCGCCACCTCAACACTCTCTTCGTCACCCTCGAAGGTGCCTCCCTCCGTAAGGACGGTGCCGCCATCGAGATCCGCCATGAAGGCGAATCCAAGCTGCGCGTGCCACTCCACAATCTGGACGGCATTGCCTGCTTTGGCTGGGACATCTCCTGCTCCGCCGCGCTGATGGCCGCCTGCGCCGAGGCGAAGGTCTCCCTGTCATTTCATAATCCGCATGGGAAATTTCTCGCCGCCTCCAACGGCTTCACCTCCGGAAACATCCTGCTGCGTCGCGAACAATACCGCCGGGCCGATCACGAACCCGCATCGCTTGCGATTGCTGCTAACATGATCGCCGCGAAACTGGCGAACACCCGCCACGTCCTGATGCGCGCCGCACGTGATCACGGGGAAAAATCCGCCGACCGGGCATTTGCGCTCACGAACGCGGCGGATTTTCTTGCCGTCCGCATCGGCCTGATTTCCCGAGCCACCACTCTCGATACCCTGCGTGGCATCGAAGGCGATTCCGCCGCCGCCTACTTCGCAGTCTTTCCCCATCTCCTCACCAATCACGATCCGGAAATCACGATCTCCGGCAGATCCCGCCGCCCGCCACTGGATCCGGTCAATGCCTTGTTGTCTTTCCTTTACGCCTTGCTCACGCACGACTGCCGCAGCGCCCTGGAATCCTGCGGCCTTGATCCCCAATGCGGCTTCCTCCATCGCGACCGCCCCGGTCGACCTTCACTGGCGCTTGATCTCATGGAAGAGTTCCGGGCCTTCTTCGCCGACCGCACCGCGCTGTCCCTTTTCAACCGCCAGCAAATCACCAGCAAGGATTTCGACATCAAGGAAAACGGTGCAGTCCTTCTCAAGGACGACTCGCGCAAGAAAGTCCTCTCAGCCTGGCAGGAACGAAAGCAGGACGAGATCAATCATCCCTTCCTCGACGAGAAAACAACCATCGGCCTCCTCCCACAGCTCCAGGCCCGCCTGCTGGCTAGGCACCTGCGCGGTGATCTCGATGCCTACCCGGCCTTTCTCGCCAAGTAACCAACATGTATGTTCTCATCACCTACGACGTCTCCACTACCACCCCAGCGGGAAAATCCCGGCTGCGTCGTACGGCGAAAACGTGCCTGGACTTCGGGCAGCGCGTTCAAAATTCCGTCTTCGAGTGCAAGGTGGATCCGGCGCAACTCGTTTCGCTGAAATCTCGGCTGCTGGAGATCATCGACCCTAAAACCGACAGTCTCCGCTTCTACCATCTCGGCAGCAACTGGCATCACAAGGTCGAGCACCACGGAGCCAATGACGGCTACGACGTTGAGGGAACACTTGTCGTTTAGGGCTCGATAGCGGACTCTTCTTTTGTTGATTTGGCAGCCTGTCAGCAGCTCCGCGAACCCCAAGTGATCTCAAAATCCCCGGGAGGTTCGCGCCAGCCGCCAAGCCTACTGCTAGCGCTCTTTGACATCACTAATCTGGATTGCCGTTTCGTTTTCAGAACCAAAAACAACAGGTTCGCGGAACACTCTATTCTTCCCCTACTGCCGAAAGGATTCCAAGGTAACGCTATCGCCCCCTTCGCGGGGGGCGCGGATTGAAACTTCACTGCGCCGCGCTTGTTTTTTGAAGTGGCCAATCGCCCCCTTCGCGGGGGGCGCGGATTGAAACTGCACAATGCCTGCCCCCTGGG
>JANOBS010000502.1:0-2166 GCA_031411755.1 Luteolibacter sp.
GTCGCAGCGGAACATTTCCAGCGGCTCATCCGAATAGATCGCTGCCAGTCCGTAGGCCTCGCTGAGCTTCCAGCGGTCGACGAACGAATCATGGCACGAGGCACATTTCAGGTTGAGGCCGAGAAAGGTCTGCCCGACTGACTGCGCATACTGCATCGGCGTGATCTGCGCGGCCGAGACGCTACCGCGCCACTTGATGCCAGCGGCGAAGCCTTCGTTGCTCGCCTGCGGTGCCACCAGTGCGCGCACGAACTCATCGTAAGGCATGTTGTCGTAGAGCGCCTGATAGAGCCAGCCGCTGATCTGCTTGCGACCGCCGTCGATGTAGCCTGTGCCGGCGTAGTCATTCCGCAGCAGATCATTCCAGAACGTCAACCAATGCTCGGCGAAGGCGGTCTTGTCGGCCAGCAGCGCGTCGACAAGTTTTGCGCGCTTTTCGGGTGACTTGTCGGCGGTGAATTTCGTGACCTCTTCCGCATCCGGCAGCAGTCCTGTTAGATCGAGATGAACCCGGCGGAGAAATGAAGCGTCGTCCAGCGGCGCGGGCGGCGCCTGTTTCTTTTCGGCGAGGTAGTGGTCGATGATCCGGTCGATCGGATTCGTCCGATTCCCCACGGCAGCGGGCAGCGTCGGATTCCTTGGCTTCAACGGCGGCTCGTAGGCAGGCTTTTTGAAAGCGAACCCGGGCTCCCATTTAGCCCCGGCGAGCACCCAGGCCTTCACGATCTCGACTTCCTTCTCGTCCAGCCCCTTGCCTTTCGGCGGCATGCGGACGTCCTCGTCGTCGGTCGTGATCAGATCGAGCATCAGGCTCTTTTCAAGGTGGGCCTTGTCGATGATCGCGCCATTTTCTGAACCCTGCCAAAAGGAGTCCTCGGTGTTCATCGAGAGTCCGCCCTTTTTCTTCATGTCGGTGTGACATTCGGCGCAGTGCTTTTTCAGGATCGGCGCGACCTCATGCACGAAATCCGGCTCCGCCAGCAAGGGGGCGGTCAGCGCGGCGGCAAGAAAAAGTCGGGCCAGTGATCGCACGGGCGGGGTCTGTCGGGAGAAAATCATGGTGGACGGGCTGCAAGAAACGATACCTGCCTGAGGAAACTTTCAAGTTCCAACCTCCACTCTGCCACACTCTGCGGTTGTCTGCTGCTGAATCACCGTCTACCTCTGCCTCGTGTCCGACCGTGCTCTGGAATTCAGTTCGATTGAGGAAATCATCGCCGATGTGGCTGCCGGGAGGCTGGTGATCGTCGCTGACGATCCGTCCCGTGAAAACGAGGCGGATCTCATCGGTGCAGCCTCACTCTGCACTCCGGAAATGGTCAATTTCATGGCCGTCCACGCTCGCGGGCTGATTTGCGCCCCCGTCGTGGCGGAGCGTGCCGAGCACCTCGACCTGCCGCCCATGACCCGGCGCAACCGTGAAGGCCACAAGACCGCTTTCACCGTGAGCGTCGATGCCGCCAAGGGCATTACCACCGGGATTTCCGCCGCCGACCGGTCGTTGACGATCCGTCTCCTGGCGGATGAAAAAGTCGGCGCTGAGTCGCTGGTCCAGCCCGGCCATGTATTCCCGCTCCAGGCCATGCCCGGTGGCGTGCTGCGCCGCGCCGGACACACCGAGGCCGCCGTCGATCTCGCCCGGCTGGCTGGACTTCCGCCTGCCGGGGTGATTTGTGAAATCATGAACGACGATGGGACGATGGCCCGCGTCGGCCAGCTCGGTGACTATCAGACCCGCCACGGACTCAAGGCCTGCACCATTTCCCAGCTCATCGAATGGCGTCGCCGTTCGGAAAAGCTGGTCGAGCGCGAGCAGACGATCCTTCTCCCCACCGACTACGGCGATTTCGATTTCCACCTCTACCGCATCGCCACGGATGGCTCCCATCATCTCGCCCTGACCAAGGGCCCGATCGATCCGGAAAAGCCGACCCTGGTCCGCGTCCATTCCGAGTGCCTCACCGGCGATGTCTTTCTTTCCAAACGCTGCGACTGCGGGGGCCAGCTCGCCGCCGCGCTCGAACAGATCTCGAAGGAAGGCGGCGTCCTGCTCTACCTCCGCCAAGAAGGTCGCGGCATCGGCCTCGCCGCGAAAATCCACGCCTACAAGCTCCAGGAAGCCGGGCTCGACACCATCGAGGCCAACGAAAAGCTCGGATTCGCCTC
>JANOBS010000503.1:0-1978 GCA_031411755.1 Luteolibacter sp.
ACCGAAGGCACCGCCACCCAGGAGGAAACGACCGCCCAGACCCGTGAACGACTCCAGGGCTGGCTGAAGGAGGCGCGGGATGAATTCGCCCGCCTCGACGACCCGACGGCGGAAAGCAAGCTGCCGGAAGGCGTGGGGCCGACGGAATTCGCGGAGAGGCGGCGCGACGTGCAACAGACGATCATCACCGTCGAGCGGCAGTTGAAATCGCTGACAACGGTCGCCGAAGCCGCCGAGTCCGCGAAGAAGGCGGCGGCGGTGCTGGAGTCCTGGAAAGGCTTCGTCGAGAGCCCGCCTTACTCGGTGCTGTGGATCGATGACCTGCGGAGCCAGCGCGACGTGGCCACCGAACGTCAGGCGACCTCGGCCTCCACACTGAAGCTTTTCGAGGACCGGCTCAATGAATCCGCCGAAGAAGCCAAAGGCGCGGATGAGGCCTACCGTCTCGCCTCCGGAGTCTCCGCGCGGAATCCCGCTGCAGCGGATGCTGCCTGGCGCATGGAGGCCGCACGGCTGCGTTGCCGGTCAATCAGCGCGCGCATGGGACAGTTCACCCTGCTCGCGAACCAGCAGAGGGAAATGCTGTCTGAAGCCGGATCAAGACTGGCCTTCGTCGCCAAACAACTCGCGCAGATCGAATCGCACGCCTTTCTTTCCGATGAGGATCTCGCCCAGGTCCGCAAGACCACCGCGATCCGCCAGGCTGCGCTCGCGAAGGAGGGCGAGGAAATTCGCAAACGCTACAACGCCGCCCTCTCGAACCGCCGGAAGCTGGAAAGCCAGAGCACCGAGGAAAAGCCGGACCCCTTGCTCACCGCGAAAATCGAGGCCGCTACCACCCGCGTCGACTCGCTGCAATTCTCGCTCGATACCCTCAACGCCCTCGACCAGCTCGAATCCCAGACTCCGGATGCCTACCTGAACCGGCGCGTGCTGATGACCGTCACCGAGGCCAACGCACGCGAAGGCGCGCTCAAATCACTGCGGACCATCCGTGATCACCTCGGCGCATGGGGAGTCTTCGCCGCCAATGAGATTTCCGTCTCTGGAGCCGAGCTGCGCAGCCAGGAGGCACGCGCCATCTCGCTGGCCCCCGGTGATCCGAAAATCCAGCTCGCAAACGACCAGTGCAGCGATCTGCGCGACAAGCTCGACGTTTCCCAGCGCCTCGCCCGGACCGTCGATCTCCAGCAACGGCAGCTCAATGCCTGGCTGGCGGACTTCGACCAAATCCTCGCCCAGCGCTCGGTCGGCCAACGTTTCACCGATGGCTACAACACCGTCCGTTTGAGCGCGAAGAAACTCTGGAACCTCGGCGTCTGGGACTACGAGGCGGAGCGCATCGACGCGAACGGCCAGAAGATCATGAAGCAGGAGACGCTTCCGCTCGGCCAGTTGGTGTGGGCGATCCTGCTGTTTGTGATCGGCTACATTGTCGCGGCCAAGATCACCCGCCGGATGCACAAGGTCATGGTCGGAAAGGGCCACATCGGTGAAGCCCAGTCCACCACCCTCAGGCGCTGGATGATGTCCCTGATCGGATTCCTGCTGGCCGTTGCCACGCTCAAGATCCTCAACATCCCGCTCACCGTCTTCGCCTTCCTCGGTGGCGCGCTCGTCATCGGCATCGGCTTCGGCACTCAGACCCTGATCAAGAACTTCATCAGTGGCATCATCGTCCTGTTCGAGCGGAACATCCGCGTCGGCGACATCCTCGACATCGGCGGAGTCGTTGGCACGGTGACGGAGATCAACACCCGCTCCTCGATCCTCCGCAGTGGCGACGGCATCGAAACCCTGGTGCCGAACTCGATGTTCCTCGAAAGCCGGGTCACGAACTGGACCCACAGCAACCGCCGCCTGCGCAGGTCCGTGCGGGTGGGAGTGGATCATCAATCGCCCATCCAGAAAGTGGCGGAGATCCTCGTCGAATGCGCCGACCGACACGGACTGGTGTTGAAGGATCCGGCTCCCATCG
>JANOBS010000504.1:0-6948 GCA_031411755.1 Luteolibacter sp.
TCGGGATGAGTCTGGATCCAGGCGTGCTCGATTTGCAGAACAAGGTCGTCTCCCAGTTTGGGCAGTGTGCGGGCCATGCACGAAGACTCCAGTAATCCACCCTGATATTAAAGTCAAAAAGCTAGAAATCTTTGGTATTACCACCGTAGCCTCATCCAGCACCACCGGCAGGTTCCGTCTGGGCGGTCTGCGCCTGCGACGCTCTTCGAGGGGATTGGTGGGAATGGCCCGGCATTCGCAGAGAAAGGTGAGGAAACGCCGGACGCAGCCGACCGCTCCGTCGATGGTGCTCCCTGACAAGGGCGTGCCCCAGCGGGTGATCCGATGGTCCAGATCCAGCAGCCAAGCCTGGACAAGGCCGGTGGAGATCCACGCAGGATCGGTGACGCCCTTTTCCTGACACCAGCGGACGAACTTCCTTCCGTGGCCCCATTGGCTCACCACGGTCACAGTGACAGTGCCGCGTTCTTCCATGGACTGCCGCCATTTCTCCAACCAATGCTCCAGAAGGGTAGGCGGCACCGTCGATTCAGGCGCTTTCAGGCCGCCTTTGTGCTGCCTCCACTCCTTCATCCTCAACGCACTCTCCGAGCGGGTGGGACGCGTTTTCATGGCAAGGGGTTGGACGCATCAATGGAGGAATGCATTCAGGAGAGGGCTCTGATGATTCGTCGAGTGAGGCCAGCCTAGTCGTCCAGGGGATGGAGTCCGCTGGCATCATTTCCCTCTCATCACCCCTTCGCCACGAGGACTTCCCTCTTGAAAAGCTTCCAGTCAGGGAGCAGCCTCCAATCATGAATACGCTCCTGGTCGAATATCCGGAATGCCTTCCTGATAGTGCCCGGCTGTCCCGGCAGGAATTCGAGCATGCGATGAGGTTCGCCCTTGCCTCGAAGCTGTTCGAGCTTGGGCGTGTTTCGTCCGGCCAGGCGGCGGCTCTGGTTCCGACTGATCGTTATTCGTTTCTGAGATCCCTCCACGAGGTGGGCGTGCCGGCAGTGGCGTGGGATACCGACGAGTTTTTCGAGGAGATCTCCAATGCGTGAGATCGTCATCAATACCGGCCCCGTCATCGCGCTGGTGGCTGCTACAGGATCCTTGGAATGGCTCTCCCGACTGTATGAATTCGTCTGGATTCCACGCGAAGTAAAGGCGGAGATTGCTGCTGGTGGATCATGTGCACCTGAGCTGGTGGCAATCCAAACAGCTGGCGACGTTATCAAGGTCCAGTCTGCTTCCACGGCTGTTCCACGGGTGTTGATCAATGAGATCGACCTCGGCGAAGCCAGCGTGATCCACACCGCTCTGGAGCGAAGGATCGGCACCGTTGCCATTGACGAAAAGGCTGGGCGACGCATCGCAAGGCTACACGGACTGAAGGTCACCGGCTCCATCGGGATTCTTGTCAAAGCAAAGCAGCAAGGACTGGTTGCCAGTCTAGCGGATTGTCTTCAAGAGATGCGGAAGAAGGGAATTTGGATCTCTGAAGAATTGATCCGACAGGCTCTGGTCGCCGTTGGTGAACACGCAGACGATAAGTCCTATTGATCGTGTTCGTGTAGCCGAGTGCAACGGCAGACGTAGTCGTTGACCGTCTGCGCAAAGGAGGATCTTTTCAAATTGGGGGCAGCCCTTTCCCCCTCCTGGATTTGGATCGGCTTGTCCCTTTGAACTCGGACCCTCACTCCTCGAGTTCAGCCGGATCGATGACCTTTCCCTCCCAGACGGCGGTGTGGGTGGCGGGATCGTAGCTGAGGGTGCGGCTCTTGCTGCCTGGGGCCATGGGGACGTCGATCTTTAGCAGCCACTTGGCGAGGTCCGCGCGGACGCTGGCGAGTGTGGGATCGGCCGCGAGGTTCTTCCATTCGTGGGGATCGGCGAGTTCGTCGTAGAGTTCCTCACTGCCGTCGGCGTAACGGATGTAGCGCCACCGATCGGTGCGGATGGTATGGTTGCCCTTGTTGTGGCTGGTGATGGCGGGCCATTCGCGTTTGGCGGTGGCATCCTTGAGTTGTGGAAGAAGTGAGTGACCCTCCAGTTCCGCTCTGGCGGGCTGGGCGGCCAGATCGAGAAGCGTCGGGTAAATATCGAGCAGTTCGACCGCTTGCTTGCACTTGGCATCCTTCGCGACGCCAGGTCCGGCGAAGACGAGCGGGACATGGGTGGAGGGTTCCCAAAGGGTGTTCTTTCCGGTGATGAGCTTTTCGCCGAGATGCCAGCCGTGGTCGCTCCAAAGGACGACGATGGTGTTGTCCGCACGACCGCTTTCCTGGAGGGCGGTGAGCAGCCGACCGACCTGGGCATCCATGAAGCTGGTGCCGGCGAGGTAGGATTGCACCAGCGAGTTCCATTCGCCGGTTTTCCGGAGTGCGGAAAGGCGTGGCTCTGGCAGTTTCCAGTGGAGATACCATGAGAACATCGGGGTGTCCTTGCGATCATCCTCCTGGATGGCGGGCAGCTTGAGCTTGTCGAGCGGATGGAGATCGAACCATTTCTTCGGAGCGAAAATCGGCACGTGTGGCAGGCGGAATCCGCAGGCGATGAAGAAGGGCTTGTCAGCAGGACTCTCCTTCAGGGCCTTGATGGCGGCGCTGGCGATCTGGTGGTCGACGGTGTCCTCGTCCTTTTCCGGAAAAGGACCCCAGTCCATCATGCGGATGGGATTGCCCGGGAGTTTCGCAAAGCGCGTTTCGGGCAGGTTCTGACCTGGAGCCGGGCCCCATGTCTTGAATTCGGCGTCACGGTCTTTCTGAGGGATCGAGCCATCGTGATAGATCTTTCCGCAGGTGAAGGTCTCCCAACCAGCCTTGGTGAAGGTCTGCGGGAGGGTGACGGCGTCCTTCGTGCGTTCGACCTGACGGATACCGGGCGAAAGGCCGTGGATTCCGGTGGTGGAGGGCCGCAGGCCGGTCAGGAGACTGGAGCGGGAGGGATTGCAGAGAGTGGCCTGGCAATGGGCGTTGGTGAAGAGCGTGCCGCGTTTCGCCAAGGCGTCGATGTTCGGCGTGATGGCCTGCGGATTCCGGTCGAGGCAGCCGATCCAGTCGTTCTGGTCGTCGATGGCGATGAAGAGGACATTGAGCCGCTCCGCTGCGGAAGCATGGAGGACGAGGGTGGAGAGAAGGATGAAGAGGCGGTAATTCATGAGGGAAATGCAGGGAATGCGAATCACTTTGCAGCGGCCTTCAGTTCCTCGAAGCGCTTGCGCATTTCGGTGAGTCGATCCTTCTGCGCGGGGTCATTGATGAGGTCGTTTTCTTCAAAGGGATCGCCCTTGAGATCAAAGAGCTGCTCGCGCTTGAAATCCGGCCAAAGCATGTATTTCCAATCCTTCCGGACTAGCGCCTGGGAGGCTGGGATGAAGGAAGTGTTCTTCATGGTGGCAAACTCATAGAAGAATTCCGTGCGCCACTCGGGGTCCTTTTCGGAAACGTAAAGCGGTGCGAGGTCACGACCCTGCATGGTCTTCGGGGCTTCGATGCCAGCGGCGGCGAGGAAGGTCGGGGCGAGGTCGACGTTGAGGGCGAAGACGTCATTGGTCTTCCCAACGCGGCTCTTCGCCATGCGCGGATCGCGGATGATGAGCGGCACGCGGATGCTTTCCTCGTGGGGATACCACTTGTCGGCGAGCTGGTGTTCGCCGTGGAAGTTGCCGTTGTCGCCGGTGAAGATGACGAGGGTGTTGTCGAGGATGCCTTCCTTCTCCAGTTCGTCGAGGATGCGGCCGCAGGTGGTATCGACCTCAGTCGCCATGCGGTAGTAATTCTTCATCATCGTCTGGAACTTTTCCGGCGTGTCGAAGCGCCAGTGCCAGCGATTCCGGCCTTCGTTCTTCTCGTTGGCGATGAACTCGGGAAGCTTGTGGAATGCCTCGTCGGTGCCGGTTTTCGGGACCGGGATGGTGACGTCCTCATAAAGCTTCATGCTTCCCGGTTGAGGCAGGTATTGCAGCGGGTTGTTGTCCTCGGCGTGGGTGGCGAAGAACGCGAGGGTGAGGCAGAACGGCTTGTCTGCGGGACGGGTGCGAAGGAATTCGAGGGCATCATTCTCGTTCTTCTGGGTGACGTGGATCTTCGAGCCGTCCGGCTGCTTGATCCAGTGGGTGCCGGAGTAAGCGCGTCCGAAGTCGAAGTTTTCCGCCGGGAAATTGCCGTTGTGCCACTTGCCGATATGGCCGACGTAGTAGCCGTTGGAGCGCATCAGGCCAGGGTAGGTCTCTGCCCATGGGGTCTTGAAAGGCTGCATCGCGATGTTTCCATGACGGGACATCCACTGGCCGGTGAAGAGCGAGGCACGACTGACGCCGCAAATCGAGGTGGTCACGCAGGTATGGGTGAAGCGCGTGCCCTGGGTGGCAAGTTTGTCGAGTCGCGGGGTCTTGACGATGGGATTACCAGCGCAACTGAGGGTGTTGTAGCGCCAGTCATCCGCGAACAGCACGAGGATGTTCATCGGCTTTTCCGCTGCGGAGGCGAGCGGGGCCAGGAGGGTGAGGATCAAGGCTAGGGCTTTCATGGTTCTGTGAGTTCTCCTGCGGGGCGCTTGTGGGCGAGGATCTCGGCGTTGCGCTTTTCGGCCTCATCCTTCAGCCGGGCGACGATGTCCGGGTGGGCAGAAGCGACGTCGGTGGTTTCTCCCATGTCGGACTTGAGGTTGTAAAGGGTGCCGGGAGCGGCGCCGGATTTTGCATTCCCCGCCTCGATGAAGAGTTTCCATTCACCCTGACGGATGGCGACCAGCTTCGATTCGCCGCCGCTGAAGTAGAGGTGGGTGTCGCGCACGACAGCAGGCGAGGCCTCGGTGAGGAGCGGGGAGATGTCCTTGCCGTCGATGAGGCGGTCGGGATCAAGCTTGGCGCCGCTGATCTTCGCGAAGGTGGGGAGCAGATCGATGTTGCCGAGGATCTGGTCACAGGTGGTGCCGGGTGGGATTTTTCCAGGCCAGCGCATCAGGCAGGGCTCGCGGACACCGCCTTCGAAGCAGGTGGTCTTGTTTCCCCTAAAGGGTGGGGCAGGACGACGATCCGGGCCGTTGTCGGAGGTGAAGATGACGAGCGTGTTGTCAGCGAGCTTGAGTTCATCGAGCGCGGTGAGGATCTGCCCGACCGACCAGTCGATCTCCTCAATGGTGTCACCGAGCAGGCCGGACTTGCTCTTGTCCTTGAAATTCTCCGAGGCAGCCATCGGGTAGTGGATCATCGTGTGCGGCAGGTAGAGGAAGAAAGGCTGGTCCTTTTTCGCCTTGATGAATTTCACAGCCTCTTCGGTGTAGCGGCGGGTGAGCTGGGACTGGTCCGGTTCGGTTTCGATGACGGTTTCCCCGCGATAGAGCGGCAGTGGCGGATAGGCTGACTTCGGGTTCTTCCCTCCGTTGCCCATGTCGTTGCTGTAGGGGAGGCCGAAGTAGTCGTCGAAGCCCTGATGGATTGGGAGGAATTGCTTGGCATCTCCGAGGTGCCACTTGCCGATGCACATGGTGGCGTAGCCCTTCGATTTGAGGACCTCGGCGAGGGTCGTCTCAGAGAGGTTGAGGCCGATCTTGGCATTTGGGAAAAGGACGCCTGGAATGGAGATGCGGGTGTTGTAGCAACCGGTCATCAGGCTGGCGCGGGACATCGAGCAGACCGGGGTGGCATAGTAGCTGGTGAACTTCCGGCCCTGGGTCGCGAGCTTGTCGAGATTTGGGGTGCGGGCTTCGGTGTTTCCGAATGGGCCGATGTCGGCGTAGCCCAGATCATCGATGAAGATGAGGACGATGTTGGGAGGGGCCTCGGCCAGCCCGCGGAGGGAAAGCAGAAGTCCAAGGACCAGGGAGAGCAGGGCTTTCATGACGGGCGGATCAGTGAGGCTGGGATTGGAAGTAGTGCTGATACCATTTTTCCTCCTGAGGGTTATCGGATTTTTTGGGAATGCCCGGAGGCTGGAACTGTGCGGTCCATTTCTCAAGCTTCGCGCGGAGAGCGGTGGCCTGGTCCCGATGCTCTGCGATCAGGTTGCGGCTCTCATGGGCGTCGCTTTCGAGGTCGAAGAGATAGTCTCCATGGCTGCCGGTGCTGAGATACTTCCACTTTCCCTGGCGAATCGCGGCCTGGCTCCAGAAGCGCCAGTAAAGATCGGCATGCGGAGCGGAAGGGTTTTCTCCAGTCAGAAAGGGCATCAGGTTCACGCCGTCGAGCGTGGTGGTCGCGGGGAGTCCGGCGATCGCATTGGCGGTCGCCGCGAAATCGAGCGAGCTGACCGGCTGGGTGAAGGTCTTTCCGGCGGGCAGCGTACCTTTCCATGAGAACAGCATCGGCACGCGGATGCCGCCTTCGCTGAGCATGCCCTTTTCGCCGATCCACGGGTCATTGAGCGAGCCGTCCCAGCCGCCGGCATCGCCATTGATGGGAGAATCCTCCTTGGTGATCTTCAGCGGCGCGCCGTTGTCGCTGGTGAAGATCATCAGAGTGTTCTTCTCCAGATCGTGCTCGCGCAGCTTGGCGAGGATTTCCCCCACTCCGTCATCGATGGCGGCGAGCATGGCGAGGGCGTAGCGTCGGCGTTCCGGCATCGGGCCGGGAAAGCGGTCGAGGTATTTCTTGGTGGCCTCCAGCGGAGTATGAGGACCGTAGTAGCCAACGTGAAGGTAGAAGGGCTTCTGATGGTTCCGCTCGATGAAGGTGACTGCCGCGCGGGTCTGGACGTCGATTCGGAAATCCTGCGGCATCGGGACGACTTCGCCCTCGGGTTTCAAATCGGCCCCTGTGAGCGAGTAGTTGGCCCGATACTGCCGCATTTCCCCCCAGAAGTATTCGTGAAATCCCTGGGCCGCGGGGCTGTAGGCGAGGACCTTCGGCAAGGGGATGCGGCGCTCCTTCGGTGGCAACTTCGCCATCGCGGGCAATTCTCTCGCGAACCATTTCTCGCAGGTGACGTTCGGTTCCAGATGCCACTTCCCGACAAAGCCGCA
>JANOBS010000505.1:0-6454 GCA_031411755.1 Luteolibacter sp.
GCCTCGTTCACCACCGCGCCTCCACTGGCGTGGTGGGGCAATCCCACGACCGGATGGAACAAGAAATTCAAGGTCGCCCTGATCACCAACCCGAAAGCCGCCACGGTGCTCAGGGCATCGTTCGGCGACCTCTGGGTCGATGGCGATACCAACCTGGCGGATGACGCATGGCATCATCTCGCGGTGGTCTATCGTGGCAACCTGCCGGCGGGCGGCCCGGACCTCTCATTTTTCATCGATGGAAAGCCTGAGGGGATCTCACGCCCGCAGAGCGAGAAAAGTCCGATCCACACCGACACCCGAAGCGAAAACGCGGGTTGTCTGGCGATTGGAGAATATGAGCTCCCCGCAGGCGGAAGGAATCCCTTCCTCCGCGCGACACTCGACGAGCTTCAGATCTTCGAGGGCGCGCTTGATGACGAGAAGATTCGCGATCTGGCGAGGCAACGCTGAATCGACTGGCCAACGAGCCGCGAGGATTGGGCGGGGGGTGAGGATTTTTTCAGAAATCCGCTAACCTGGGCGGTTCTGATGCCTATCAGCAGTTGATCCGTCCCTTTGTCATGAAATCTGTTGTCCTTCTTCTTGTTCTCGCTGCCTCTGTCCACGCCGCCACCGTCGCCACCGTGAGTGTCTGGGCGGGAAGCGTTCCCGGAAATCCGGCCAATACCTTCACAAGACTCTCCACTGCCGGAGGATTTGGCAACCTGGGCACACGCATCGGATTGGCGTCCACTGTTTCCGCCGCTCGGGAAATCGCTGGCACCTCCAATACTGCCGCCTGGACGATCCCGACAGCGGGAACGATCACCATCAGCTACTATCTGGACAATTCCGTGAATGCCCCCTTCCGGCCTGGCATCGAGGGGCTCTATGATGCCAGTGTGGGAGTGGCGAGCACCGCCCTCGGCGTCAACAGCGCACTCACCAGTTTCACCGCACTCGCGGGTGTGACTGCCACGACTTCTCCCAGCCCTTATCCATCATCGCTGGATACAGGGACTGGTGCCGGCAATGTCGGGGCTCCTGCTGAACTTTTCACCATCACCTACACCATTGCTCCGGGCAGTGCAGCGATTGGCAAGAGTGTCGCCATCGGATTCTACAGCTCTTGGAACGGCACGGGAGGATACATTTTCGGCAAGGAGTCGGGAGCGAATCAAGTGACCATTGACTTCGTGGCTGTCCCGGAGCCCTCGACGGCGTTGATCGGATCGCTCGGTCTGCTTGGCCTGCTTCGCCGCCGTCGTTGAACCGAATTTCAATACCATCATGACCCGACATCTCCTCATTCACGCCGCAGCGATCACGGTCGCCGCCTTCGCTCCGACCCGGGCGGATACCCTCCTCGGCCACAACTTCGGCGGCGGGTCTGCAGTTCTTCTCAATGGCATCGCTCCGGACACCAACGTCATTCGTCCGGTGAAATGGAACGCCGGCACCATCATTGCCGCCAATGGCCAGGTGAATGATGGAACCAATACCGACCAAGGTGCGGTATTCGACCTCGGGCTTTCGTGGAAATTCAAACCGCAGTCCACCTACAAGGTGACTCTTGGGTTCACGAACCTGGACAACGCGATTGTCTTCGCGGGATTCCGCACCGCCAGTGCAAGCGGCAGCGTCCAGGCCCAGACGCAGGGAACCAGTTTCTCGCTGCGCGTCCGCGAAATCACCGGCAGCGACAACATCGGACTGTTCCAATTTCCGAACTCGGTTTTCACCAACGCGCCGGAATTCACCTACACGGCCAATGCTGTCGGCAGTTTCAGTCTGATGATTCAAACCAACAACCTTACGGACGCGGTGGTGTCTGTCGGCACCGCGCAGGTCACGGTGAACCTTTCCACCAACCTGTTCCGCTACTTCTTCATCGGCTACGAGGATCCCACCACCACCACGCCCGCCAGCGATGCGAAGTTCACCTCCGTCGTATTGGAAGGTCCGCTTCCCGATCCACTGCCGATGCCCTCGATCACTTCTGTGGACCGACAGGCGGGACAGGTTACAGTCGCCTGGCCCACTTTGGCGGGTGGGCTCTACTGCCTGCAAGGTTCGGCGGATTTGTCGACTTGGAGCGTTCTCGGTGCGTCCGACACCACGCCCTTTACGGGCACCGGTGACCCGAAAATCTTCGTCGATCCCCGGAGTGACGCCCGTTACTTCTATCGACTGATCCGTCCGTGAGGCTTCGTCATTTCACGCGTCTGTGCGCGCTTTTGTGGGTGGCGGCATATGCCTCCGTGGCCTTGGCCGCGGAATTGGTGACCGAAGATTTCACCGGGGCTGCCGCATCACCGCTGAGTGGCAGGACGCCTGCGGTCAACCTGCTTTCACCCGGCACTGCCTGGGTGGCGGATTCAATCATCGCCGCCAACGGTCAGGTCAACGATGGCACCAATACCGATCGCGGCGCCTACCTGGATCTGGGTAGCGGATTCTCGTTCAAACCGAACCAGACCTACACGCTGTCTTTCACCTGGTCGAACTTGAGCAACGGCATCCTGTTCGCCGGGTTCAGCACCACGGCGCCGACAGTGGGAAGCCAAGTGCAAACCCAGGGCACGAACTTCGGCGTTCGCGCCCGGCTGATCACCTCAGGGACCGACACGATCGCAGCGTGGAAAAATCCAGGTGCCGCCGCCACCACCGGAACCTCCGTCACCACCACTGCCGGCAGCGCCACGCTCACGCTCACTACCCGGAGCCTAAGCGATGCCTCTTTCACCGTGACCGGACTCAGCAGTCCGATCGCTGTCGATCTGAGTTCCGCCTATCGTTACCTCTGGCTGGCCTATGAGGATCCGACGACGGCTACGCCTGCCAGCGACGCGAAGTTCAACTCGCTCTCCTTCACCGGTCCGGCTCCGCTCGTTCCGCCGACGGTGACCGTTTCTCCTGATTCGGAAATCCTTCGCGGAAGTCAGACCGTCTCGCTCACCTCGAGTTCCGCGAGCGCGGTGATCCACTACACGCTCGACGGCAGTTTGCCGGGTGCCTCATCGCCCACCTACGCGATGCCGCTCGTCTTGATCCAGTCCGCCACGATGCAGGCACTTGCGATCGAGTCGGGAAACCTTTCAGGCCCGGTCGTTCGCCGCGATTTCGTGGTGCTGCCCGCGGGCATTCCCAACGTTCTGATCATCGTCGGAGACGACGTCGGCTACGGGGACCTCCAATGCTACGGCGCGGTCAACACCGCCACGCCGAACCTCGACAGCCTGGCGTTTGATGGCATCCGTTTCAGCCAGTTCACCACCGCCGGTCCGGGGGATGCTGCCAGCCAGTTTGCGCTCCTGACCGGAAGGGTCGCCGCGCGTGGCGGCTTCGGGGCTGAAGTCTCACCCGGCCAGACAGGGATCCGTGCCGAGGAATGGACGCTGGGTGAAATGCTGCGGAAGAAGGGCTATCGAACCGGGTTCATCGGGCAATGGAACCTCGGAAGCAATGCCGGCAGCCACCCGAATGACCAGGGGTTCGGGCTCTTTCACGGCCTGCCGTATCGCCTGACCTCGAATCCGCCCTTGGAGGAAAACCGCCAGGTCCTCAGCGCTTCGCCGGACGCGTCCACCTTGCTCGGTGAACTCACCACCCGCGCTCGTTCATTCATCGCCGAAGCCAGTTCGGAACCCTTTGCCCTGGTGTTCCAACCACCCGCCCTGCCTGCCAGCGGAAGCTCGGTCGGTGGTCCACAGGGAAATCGCGTCGAGGCGCTCGATGCCTCCGTCGGTGGACTTCTCGCCGAGCTCGACAGCCGCAACCTCCGAAACAACACGCTCGTAGTTTTCCTAACAGATGGCGGCGCACCCCGCGCCCTCAATGGGGGATCCAACAGCCTGCTGCGCGATGGTGCGGGGACCAACTGGGAAGGTGGCGTCCGCAGCCCGTTGATCGTCCGCTGGCCTGCCGCCGCACCTGCCGGTCAGTTCAACCAATCCATCCTCCGCCTGACGGACCTGTTCCCCTCGCTCGCGGGAATTGCTTCCGGGTATTCGCCTGCAGACAGGCCGTCGGACGGAGCTTCGCGTGCGACTTCGTTGCTGGGGGTCCGGACGCGGCCGATCGGCGATGAGGTGGTCTTTACCTATCGTCACGACGGCAACCGCTACAAGCCCGCCAGCGTCCGCCTCGGGAAGTGGAAGCAGCACCTGTCCATCGTCAATAGCGACTCCGAAAACACCAAGCCCACCACCGGCACGCAACTCTATGACCTGCGAGCCGATCCCTCGGAGTACATCAATCGCGCCAGCGAGCAGGCCTCGCTGGTTTCCCAGCTTCAGGCCCTTGCCAGCCAGCAGGACGCTTCATTGCCCGCCGCCGGCAGCACCGATCTTCCCGCGCCGAAGACTCCACTGCTGGCACCGGCGAAAACGGGCATGATTGGTCAGGGTTCCTCGTCGAGCGTCTCCTTCGACTTTGATCGGCCCAAGGATTCCCTCAACGATCAGTTCGGAATCGAACACAGCCAGAACCTCCAGGCATGGAGCCGCCTGCCGATTCAGGACTTCATCCAATCGGCGCTCGACCTCCCGAACGGGGTGGAGCGGATCAGCCTGAAGGTGCCGCTCGATCATCCTGCATTCAACGGCCCCCGCCACTTCGTCCGACTCATCGCCAGTCGCCCAACCTCGCCTTGATCCTTCCCGCCCTTTCCATGTTCCGGAAATCCTTCAGCCTCCTGTTGTTCACTGCCTGCCTGCTTGGCCTGTCCGCCGGCGCGCGACCCGCCCTCGACAAGCCCAACGTCATCGTGGTGCTGCTGGACGATGCCGGCTACGCCGATTTCTCGCACACCGGCCACCCCACGATCGATACGCCCGCCATTTCGAAACTCGCCGCCGAGGGCATGAACTTCACCCGCTACTACTGCGGTTCACCTGCCTGTTCGGCGTCGCGCTATTCGCTTCTAACAGGGCGAAATCCCCGCCGTTCCGGTCTGGGAGCCTGGGTGCTGGCTCCCCAGGACGCGCGCTACATTCATCCGAATGAAGTCACCCTCGCCGAGGGCCTGCGCGACCGCGGCTATGCGACCGGCATGTTCGGCAAGTGGCATCTCGGGAATCCGAACTCGTCCAACGGCAACACACCGAACTCCCTGCCACTCGCCCATGGCTTTGATGAATGGCTCGGCACCAATGTTTCCCACGACTATGCCGATGGGAAACTGATGAAGAGCAATCCCGCCGGAAACACGCCCGTCGCGGGCTATGACACGCTCGTCTCGAACATCGGCTCCAACGTCCCAGTCCTGAAGTCCCTGACCGGACTCTACAAGGACGCCGCCACCGCCTTCATCAGGGCCCACAAAGGCGGCCCGTTCCTCGCCTACGTCGCGCCCAACATGCCGCACCTCGGCATCCATGCTTCGGACCCATTTCTCGGCACCTCCGAGCAGGGCTTGCTGGGCGATGTCATGGCGGAACTCGACGACCTCATCGGCGCGCTCCGCCGCACGGTGGAGGAGGAGGGCATTGCCCAAAACACCCTGATCATCCTTTCCTCGGACAATGGCCACTGGATCAAGTACCAGGACACCGCGAACGATGCCGAGTACGGCGAGGCGCGTGCCTACATCGGCAGTGCCCGGCCATTCCGTGATGGCAAGGGCTCCACCTGGGAGGGCGGCGTCCGTGTGCCCGGAGTGTGGTTCTGGCCGGGGACGATTTCCGCTCGACGCGTGGTCAGCCAACAGGCCTCCAACATGGACGTCCTGCCCACCGTCTTCGCCCTCGCCGGCGAACCGCTGCCGACCGGCCGCACGCTCGATGGCCGGGACATCCGCCCCTATCTCAATCCGACCTTGTTTCCCGGTTCAGTTGCCGATTTTACCTACATCTACACCGGCAGCCCAGACAATTTCATCTATGGAGCTACCAAGGGGCCGTGGAAACTCCACACCCACCTCTATTCCCAGACCGGGAACAACTACGGGTTCGCGGCAAACTCAGCAAACCGCACGACCCTGCCGTCGCCGCTGCTCTTCAACGTCGAGACCGATCCATCGGAACGCTTCAACGTTGCTGGGGATAACCCGACCATCGTCAGTGAACTCCAAGCCGTGATCTCCGCGTTCAACACCTCGGTGAACAGCGAACAGACCTTCTGGGGCGCGCCGTGACAGCAGGGTCCGTTCGAGGCGCTGTTGTGGAGGAGACATTGTAGGGAAATGGCTTTCGGTCCAGTGGCCGCCTCAGCGCTGAAGAATTGAGACAACAGTCGAGGTGGAAGCGGCCGTCCGCCGCAACGCCAGTCCGGCCCACCGCAGCTGCAGGGCAACGACTGGTTCTCCCAAGCGATCCAGCAGGCGAAGAAGAAGTGAGGAAGCAGACGGCCCCGTCCTGGATTTCCGGCTTGGCCAAGCTTCATGGTTCGGTTAAAAAATCCTGATGAATAGCTGGGTAGAATTCTGTACTTCCGGGTCGCCTTTGCACCTGATCACCGACCGGTCGGTGAT
>JANOBS010000506.1:0-5351 GCA_031411755.1 Luteolibacter sp.
AAGATCGAGCGGCTCTTCGCCTGGCTTGGCAACTGGCGACGCCTGCTCGTACGCCATGAACGGCGAATCGATCTCTACAGCGGCTTTTTCAAGCTCGCCTGCATCATGATTCTCGTCAGACACTTTTGAAACCACTTCTAAGCACTAAATTCTAAATTCGAAACGAAGAGGTGGGCAGAGAAGAAATCCAACCACGGATGGGAAAAATAAAGAGCGTTCCAACAAGAACAGTCAGGCTGGGTCTTCGTTTCGAATTTAGGATTTTGAATTTCGTGCTTTCTTCAAAATGATTCCCTTCCCACAAAGCGCCCACCGGATTTCGGATGAAAGCTCGTTGGCGAAGTCCATCCTCGCGGCGATCCCGAGGACCTACGCGGTGGTGTTCTACTCGACCGATCTGCGCTTCGGCTGGGCCTTGCTTGGGTTGAGCCTGCTGGTGCCACAGGTCGGGCTGGCCGGACTCGCGGGCGTGCTGCTCGCAGCGGTGACGGCGTGGTTTCTCGGGCTCGACCGGGCGATGATTCGCAGCGGCTTCCTGCTGTTCAATCCGCTGCTCTCCTGCAGCGCCCTGATGTTGATGGGGTTGAATTCCGGTTGGTCCTACGCGGCCACTGGCCTGGTGTGGGCGGCGGCTTCGGTGGGGTCGATGCTGCTGACCTTCGGCCTACAAGGGTGGATTGCCTCGCGCATCGCCCTTTCGGTGCAAAGCCTGCCCTCCGTGATCATTGTCGCCTTGCTCCATTACACGGGCATGGCGGCCTTCGGCCATGGATGGGTGATCCCGGATCCGCTGTTCACGCAGATTGATCTGTTGTGGATGCCTGACTTCCTGCGGGCGTTTTTCCATGCCTTTGCGGCAATGGTTTTCCAGTCGTCGGATCTTGTCGGAGTGCTGATCTACGTCGCCTTCGTGCTGAGCTCGCCTCTCGGTGGATTGATGGCGACGACCGGCTATGTGGTCGGCGCGTTCACCCTGCATCTGTTAGGCCTGCCGGTGGGTGTGGATGGCACGTCATGGTGTGGGTTCAATTTCCTGCTCGCAGGCGTGGCATTGGGAGCGGGCTATCATGTGCCGAACCGCTCCAGCCTGATGCTTGCAGCGGCTGCCTCGGCAGTGACTGCGTTGCTGGCGGTGGCTCTGAGCGTGATGTTCGCGCGGCTTTCGCTGAGTCCGGGAGCGCTTCCCTATAACCTCGTCGTGCTCACCACGATGGCCGCCCTGCGCTTGGTTCCGAAGCCCGGGGGCCTGCTGGCCTCGCCATGGACCACCCTCCAACCTGAAGGCGTGGCCCGGCTGGTGCAGATCAACCGCATCCGCTTTCCGGACTTCTTCAAGCCCGCGCTGTTCCTGCCCTGCGGTGGTGAAACGGTCATCACCCAGGGCTTCGATGGCGCGATCACCCATCAGGGCGCCTGGCGACATGCGCTCGACTTCGAGGCACCCGGAGGCGCCGGATCCTGGGATGCGGGCGATGGATTGCTCCAAGGCTTCAGGATCTTCGGCGCGCCAGTTCACTCGCCGATCCATGGCACCGTAGTGGCGGTGGAGCGGATGATTCCCGACAATCTTCCGGGCCACAACAATCCTGAAACCAACTGGGGCAACCACGTCATCCTGCGCAGCGAGCACGGCATCCATGTGATGCTCGCCCATTTCCTCCAGGACTCGATCGCGGTTGAAGTCGGCCAGCGCGTGACGGCCGGCTCCTTCCTAGGAAACTGCGGAAACTCCGGACGTTCACCCGTGCCGCATCTTCACGTGCATGTGCAGTCAGGCCCGCATGTCGGAGCGCCGACGCTGCCCTTCGTGATGAAACATTTCGTCGAGCGGATCACGGCGGAGGGCCCTTCGACCTACCGGCTTTCGGGAGTGCCCGCCCTGCAAAGCGTACTTCGCCCGGCAGTTCCCTCAGCCGCGCTGCATGCCTGCTTCACCGGCTGGCTGCCGGGGCGCTATCATTTCGAAAACGGCGACAGCGAGGAGGTCATCCAGCTCGACTTCGATGAAAGCGGTCGCTTCCGGCTGGAGTCGGCGAATCATCAGGAGCGCCTCACACTTCACCTGACGGAAGGCGTGCTCTACGCGGCTCCTTTCGAAGGACATTCCACCGGGGTGCTGTCCTTGCTTGCGATCGCTCTTGCCCGCGTGCCCTGCATCGAGGATCCCGAAGTGGTCTGGCATGATGTGGTCGCCGCCACGCCTTTCCTCAGCGGTGGCCGACGCTTCCTCCACAACATCTGCGATCCCTTTCTGAACGCCGCCGTGCTTCCGTATCGCTACAGTGTTTCGAGCGTGACCGATGGCTTCCTGATCACGGCGGAACTCGAGGAAACCAAGTGGCAGGATCGCGACACGCCGAAGAAACTCATCGCCGAAATCCGAGGTCGCCACGCCGTCGTCAGCCTCCACGGCGAAACCTGCGGAGGCCGCCAAATCCGGGTGAAGCTCGCCCACTACGAGATCGGGTGAGGGAAATTCGAAGCACGAAATTCGAAATCAGAAATTCGATGTTCAATCTTCGTCTTCCTCAATCCCATTCGGGTCCAGCCTCAGTCCCAGCGACTTCAGTCCCTTTCCATGGGCACCGAAGTAGGCGGACGGAAACGGCTCGTCACCGTGGGTGGTGGACCAGATCCACTGGCTGAAGACGAGGGCTTTGTCGTCGATGAGATCCGGTGCTGAGAAATCCAGTTCGAGCGTCTTCGGAGCCAGCATCGACTGTGCCTTGGTGGGCGCGTCTTTGGGATCCGGGTTGGTTTCATTCAGCGCCACATCGGATGTGCGGCAGGTGAAGAGTGTGTAGTCCGGCTGATCCTGGAAGCACTCCGACATGACCGGAGAAAGTGCGACGAGCTGGTTCATCGGCGGCACCCCGAAGATGCGGCAGATGGTGTGCAGCACCGACGACTGGTTGTAGAAGCGACTGATGACCTGGCCGCCGCGTTTTGCAAAGGGGCTGGCGATGAGGCAGAACGAGCGATGGCCATCGACGTGATCGGCTCCAGTCTGCGGATCATCCTGGATCGAGAAGACCGCCATGTCCTTCCAGAACGGACTCTTGGTCAGGCCCTCCATCACACGGCCGAGCGCGAGATCATTGTCGGCCACATAGGCGCGCGGAGTCGGCCAGCCTTTTCGTGCGTGGTTGGTGTGGTCGTTCGGGAGGTAGATGATGGTGAACTCCGGCATGGTGCCCGCCTTTTCGAATTCACCCAGCGCCTTGAGGAATGAGTCGGCACGGATCTGATCCGGGATCGCCATTTCCCATCCGGGGTAGCGGAGGTCGCTGTATTTCCGCAGGCTCTCGAGCTTGTATTCGTAGACAATCTCCGGTCCCGGCTTTTTCTCCGACCATGGATTGTAGAAGTCCTGCCAGAGCGGTTTCACGGGTTTCTTGAGGTTGCCCAGCTCACCGAAGTTGCGGAACGAAATGCCCTTGCGCAGCAGGTGGTCCCAGATGAATCCACAGCCGGCGTAGGAGAGGGGATCGTTGCCGAAATCATAGGGAGAGCGCGCGTTGCTCCAGTCCTTCTCGCGATACGGCGTGGTCAGGCCCTGGACCGTCCACTGGTGGCCCACGCTGGAGAGCACGCCGCTGCAGTAGTAGTTGTCCAGCAGCACGAATTCATCGACCAGCGCGTGCGTGTTCGGCGTCGTCGCGCGGGGAAACTCGCACAGCTTCGGATCCGAGTTGCCGCGACCGATGTCTCCCAGCACCGGATCGTATTTCTTGTTCTCCTTGATGATGTAAACGACGTGCTTGATCGGCGAAGGTTCGCCCACTCGCTCGGGGATCGCTTTCGGAGTGGCACCGGTCATCGCCTTGATCTGCGAGCGGACGATTTCCGAAAAGCGGAAGCCCTTCTGCGCCTCTTCGCTCAGCTTCGCGAGCTCCGCCGGATCGGACGGGATGGTGATCTTCTGGAGATTCCCCTGATAGCCATAGATGTTCCCCACAAAGACGTCCTGGCCCTTCACGCAGAGGGCTCCAGGATAGCCACCTGCGGAAAGAAAGGCGAAGGGCTTTTCGGGCTTCGCGGGATCGATCATCGCGACCGCGTTGTTGCCGGCATTTACCGTGAAGACCGTGGTGTTGTTCACTGCCACTCCGTTGGCGAGACTGCCGTAAGGAAGCGTTGGCTCGGGCTTCACGCCGAGATGCTTCACGACCTTGCGCGTGGCGATGTCGATGACCGAGACCGCATCGCCGCTTTCATCCACCACCAGCAGCTGCTTGCCATCCGACGAGAGTGTCATCTCTTCCGGATGAATGCCGGTGGTGATCGTCTCGCTGATTTCTCCGGCCCGCAGTTTGATGACGGAGACCAAACCCTGCAGTGCCACACCCCGCGGGTCGACCGCGACGTTGGTGCCTGCCGCGGTTTCGGTCTTGTCCTTTTCCTTCGCGCGGCGACCGCCGAAATTGCTCACGAAGGCGGTCTTGCCATCGCGGCTCAGCACCACGCCGTAGGGGCAGACGCCGACCGGGATGCGCTTCGTGACTTCGCGCGTGGCGAGATCGACGACGGCCACCTCGTTCGCCACGGAAAGCGCAACCACCGCCCGTTTGCCATCCGGCGTGAAGGCGACTCCCAGTGGGTTCGCGGTCTTGGTCTTGGGCCCGAGCAGGATCGGGGCCTCGAAGGTCAGATGCCCGGCCTCGTCGAGCGTGGCGGGATGGAGCAGTCGGAGATTACCGGTGAAAAGAATCCGAGTTCCATCCGGTGAAACGGCGATGCCATGCATCGAACCCCGGTCGGCCTTGCCATCCGCGTCATTGGGAAAGGGGACCTGCTCGACAGCGTGGAAGGTCTCGGTATCCACCACACTGAGATGGGTGTTCGATTTCACCACGAGGAACTTCCCGCCCCGCGCCAAGGCCATGCTCATGATGCGTCCACTCACGCGGATCGAAACTCCGGCCGGCTTGATCTGGTACCCGGTCTCCGCAAGGTCGGGATGATTCTTGTCATGCACCTTCATCATCGACCAATCGAGATCACCCTCGGCTCCGGGCGTGGCGGGAGTGACCTGGGGCGATGCATCCGGTGACTCCACCGGCCCACGGGTCGGATCGGTCTGGGCGAGAAGCGGAAGCGCGACAGAGATGAGCGCGGCGGCGAGAAATCTGGATTTCATAGGGAATCAGGAAACCATGGGGGGAATCCGTCGGGAGTCGAGGAGAAGCGCGGGACGTTGAACGTCCAACATTAAACATCGAAGAGTGGCGTTCTTGAAGTTTCAATCCGCGCCCCCCGCGAAGGGGGCGATTGGTGGTGCGACTGCGGCGTTCCAGCATGCCGTAGTTTCAATCCGCGCCCCCCGCGAAGGGGGCGATTCGATCTCATCA
>JANOBS010000507.1:0-6008 GCA_031411755.1 Luteolibacter sp.
CGGACCATCGGCAGGGCATCGGCCTTTGGTTTGAAAACGCTGAGCACACCGGCGGGATGCTCCTTGTCCCCGACCGGCGCGGAGATGTAGAGGATGGAGGTGGAGGAATCGCCTTCCACTTCACGCGTGCAGCGTGATCCGTAGAGTCCTTTCAAGGTGTCGGCCACATCCTTGTAACGGGAGTAGTCCTTGCCTTCCCGGCGACCTCCATCGGAGTCGAAGATGACGATGCCTTTGGAGTCGGTGAGATAGGCATTGATGCCGACGTGTTGCTTGAGGTGGTCGAAGATCTGTGCGTGGAACGTCCTTTCATGCACTCCATCGAAGACTGCCCTCAACCGTTCGGTGTCGAGCTGGTCATGCTGCATGTCATCCTCGACGAGCTCGGCCAGGAGGTGGGCGACATCGACCATGACCTCCTCCGTGGCTTGGAAGGTCTGCGGCTCGACATCGGACAGGAAATGGACGGCAAGCTGGTAGAAGCCCAGCGAGATGATGAACGCGATGAAGAAGAGGGTGACGCGGGTGAAGCGCATTTGAAGGTCAGAGGGAAAGCAGGTAGCCGAGGCCGCGGCGGGTCTCGATCAGGTCCTCCGCCCCTTCACGGACCGCGCGGAGCTTGGCGCGGATCGATTTCACATGGGCATCGACGGTGCGGTCGGTCACGGCGCCTGGATCTTCCCAGGCGCGGTCGAGGAGCTGGTCGCGGGTGAAGACGCGACCGGGATGGCCGAGGAGGACGAGCAGGAGCTTGTACTCGTGCGCGGTGAGATCGAGCGTGTGGCCATCGCAGTGGATCCGCATGGCCGAGGTGTCGTGGTGGAGTGGGGATGAGGAGGTCTTAGGAGTCGTGGGGAACGGGGTTTCGCTGGTGCCCCCCGCCGAGCGACGCATGATGGCACGGACGCGGGCGACGATTTCACGTGGGGAAAACGGCTTTGTCACGTAGTCGTCGCCACCGAGTTCGAGGCCGAGGATGCGGTCGATCTCACCATCTCGGGCGGTCAGGAAAAGCACCGGGACGTGGCTGGTTTCGCGGAGTTTCCGGCAGACATCGAGGCCGGTGATATCGGGCAGGCCGATGTCGAGGATGACGAAATGGTGGGCCTGGGCAGCGAAGGCCTCGAGGGCGGCGGTGCCGGTGAGTGCGTGGGTGACCTCGAAGCGTTCGGTTTCCAGGGCATACACGAGGGTGTCGGCGATGGCGGGTTCGTCTTCAACAAGCAGGACGCGGGGCATGGAGGCATTCCAGCGGCCTTGCGTGAAATGCCAATGAAGAACCGGCGAAATCGACGGGGGCTGGTGGAATTGACACTCTTGGGATCAATTCTGGCACCAGTGCTTGATCGACCTAGGTTTCGTCCCATAAAGTCGCGGAAGTGAACCCCTGTTCAACATCTCCTGCCGCATCCTCCCGTTCCGGGGATTGGGGATTTCGTGTCCAATTTGAGATCCTCAGCTAATGGACCAAGCCGGGGAACCACGAGTGTTGAAGCTGTTTCTTTCTGCCGGAGAGGTCAGTGGGGACTATCAGGCCGCGCACCTCGCGCGCATGCTCCGGAAGCTTCATCCAGAGGCGAAGCTTACCGGCTACGGCGGCGATCACATGCGCTCGGCCGGGGTCGAAATCCTCTGCGACAGCGCCGCCTGGGGCTACGTCGGACTGGAGGAGTCGCTGCGTTTCCGCCCGGACATGCGGCGGGCCCGGACCCAGTTGGCCAGCCTCCTGAAGGCGGAAAAGCCGGATCTCGTCATTCTGGTGGACGGTGAGGCCTTCAACGAGCGCCTGGTCGACGTCCTGCGCCGTGAGAGCATTCCCTTTGTCCATTACTTCGTCCCGCAGGTCTGGTTCTGGGGACGCTGGCGGGCGCGTCGGATCGCGCTTGAAGCGGCCTTGATCATCCCGGCTTTTCCGAAGGAGTTGGAAATTTTCCGTGAAAGCGGTGCGCGCACCGAGTGGTTCGGCCATCCCTTGCTCGACCTCATTCCGGAGGTGACCCTGACGCCGGAGCCCGCACCGGAGGACGATAAACGCCCGGTGGCCCTGCTGCCTGGCAGCCGCGTGCAGGAGATCGAGACACTCGGGTCGACGCTCATCGAGGCCGCGAAACACCTTCAAAAGGACCGTCCCGCCCTGCGTTTTGTCCTGCCTGTGGCCGCCAAGCACCTGGAGCCCTCGATCCGGAAACTCGTGGCCGATGCCGGGATGAGCGACCTCGTTGAAATCCGCGAGGGCTGGACCGGAGTCGGGGCTGCCGGCTGTCGGCTTGCCCTGGTGGCCTCCGGCACCGCTACGCTGGAAACGGCGCTGGCCTGCGTGCCGATGGTGGCCTTTTACAAGGTCCGCCGCCTGACCTATTTCGCGGCCAAGATGCTGGTGAAGACCCGCTTCGTGGCGATGCCGAACATCCTGCTTAACGAGCGTGTTGTGCCGGAACTGCTGCAGGAGGCCTTCACCGTGGAGGCCCTCGTCGCGGAAGCCTCCGCCCTGCTCGATGATCCACAGCGCATCGAGGAAATGCGCCGCAACCTCGCCCGCATCCCGGCGGTGCTCGGCGGACGTGGTGCCATCGAGCGCGCCGCACGGGCGATCATTCACCTCGCCTTGGAATCGCGGGTCGCGGTCGATCCCTGAACCCCTCTCCAGGTCCTCGTGGCAATGCCCTCGCCCCAAACCTTTCTGGCACTGGCCTTCATCACGGTGCTGGGCTGGTTGGTCGACGGGCTTTTCCACCTCTGCCGCTGGTTGCCTGAGAGATGGACCGCGGCCATCGCCATCCCGCTGGGTCACGCGTTTCATAAAAAGCTCCGGCCGTGCATCGTCGAGCAGGTCGAGCGCTCGCTAGGACCCTTTCCCAGCCCGGAGGCGGAGGCGGCGTTCTGGAAAGGTCACTGTGACCACTTCGGGCGCTGCATCTTCGAGGGCTTCCACCTTACGTGGCTGAAGGACGACGTCATTCTTGATCGCGTCGAACTCGTCGGTGAGGAGCACGTGAAACAAGCCCTCGCCGGAGGAAAAGGGGCCGTGCTTCTTCTCAACCACCTTGGGGCTCCCGGAGCGCTCGTCGCGGGCTTCGGCATCCGGAACTACCCCACCGCCTTCGCCGGAAACCGCATCGAGGCCGGAGCCGCGGGACAGATGCGACCGATGATACGCATCGAGGCCCTGGTGCAGCGAATGTTCCGCCGTGGTCGTGTCGAGCGCGTTCTTCTCGGCGACGCCTTGCCGAAACGCATGTCCGAGGTTCTCAAAGGCAACGGCCTCTTCGGCCTCTTCATCGACTACCCGGTGGTCTGGAAAAACCTCCGCCCGATCCCCTTCGGCCGTTGCAATCTCACACTCAACCTCGGCCCGGCCATCCTCGCCCTCCGCCACCGCGTGCCGGTCCTCGCCGTCACCACCGTGCGCACCGGCCTGAACCGCCACCGCATTTTCATCACGCCCGTCTCCCCGCCGCCCGACTCCCGAGGGGTCGAAGCCGCTGCGGGCTTGATGACCGCCGCCATCGCCGAAATGCTCGTCCATCTCCGTGAGCACCCGGATCAATGGTGGCCCTGGGATCACGCGCCCTTTACTCCGCTTTCCGATGTCTGAAGCTGCCTTCAAAACCGTGAAAAAGACCGCCGATCCGCCGCCGACCGCTGGCGTGATGTTCGTTCGGAATCTCTTCGGCTGGCTTTACATCACTTCGCTGGCCGTCCTGCGTGGAGTTCCTGCCTGCATCGAGCCCTGGTTCGCCCGACAGCTCGCCCGCTTTTTCCGGATTCCCGAGGAAAAGCTGAACCTCCGCAACGCCCCGATCGTCTTCGGCGACGAGGCTGCCGGTCGTATGCTGGAAAAGCGCTTCCAGTATCAGACCCGACTCAAGTGCGACATCGCCCACATGAAAGGCGCCGGTCCTTCCGGCATCCTCGCCCGCGTCCAGGTCTCCGGTGTGGAGAACCTAAGGGCCGCCCTCGATGAGAAAAAGGGCGTGCTCCTCGTCTCCGCCCACGCCGGCACCTGGTGGCACGCCCCGGCGGTCGTCGCCGCGCTCGGCATGCCGGTTTCCTCGGTGCTCACCCAGTTCCTGCCGGTTCCCATCGTCCGCTTTCTCGAACAGGTCGCCCGCGAACTCAACTGCGCCCTTACCTTTGTCCGCATGGGGGCCTACGAAGCGGCACGCGCGGCCTTCAAGAAGGGCGAAATCTTCTTCCTTTCCTTTGACTTCGCCTCCCGCACCGACCGCAGCATCATCGTTCCCATTGGCGTGCGGGCGGAGTTGCCGGTCGACACCGGCCCGGGCGTGATGGCCGTCCGCCACCAGGTCCCCGTCGTCTGGGTGGACACCCATCATGACGAAAACGGCCGCTCCTGCATCCACTTCCACCCCGCCATCCACGCCGGCCGCGGCACCCCGCATCCAAAGCCGGAATCCGTGCTTCTTTATTTGATCGATCGCCTCAAGGATCAGATCGTCCGCTATCCGGAACAGTGGTGGCTTCTCGGCCACAGCTATCTGAATTCCCGCTCCGAAACCGTCGAGCCACCCCCGCAGAATCCCGTTTGATCGAATGAGCCGTCCACCCCTCCCCACACGCGCCCCGGGCCCTTCCATCCCAGGAATCGTCGGCCGTTTCATTTTCAAGCCGCGCAATTTCATCCGGCACCTCCTGGACCTCACCAACCAGTATGGGGACACCTTCGTCCTGCCGCTCACCCATCCCACCTTCTTCCTGCGGAACCCCGACGACATCAAACACATCCTCGTCACCAATCCGCTCAACTACCACAAGACCGGCGGACTCACCGCCGCCGCGGATCTCCTCGGCCAGGGCCTCGTCAGCAGCGAGGAGCCACTCCATGGCAAGCAGCGCAAGCTGATGCAGCCCATGTTCCACAAGTCCGCCATCAAGGGCTTCACCGATGTCATGGTCGACTGCACCGCCCGCCACATCGACGAATGGCAGGACGGCCAGACCATCGACCTCGCCCTGGAAATGATGCACCTCACCATTTCCATCGCCGGCCTTACCCTTTTCAGCGTGGACATGTACCGCGAGGGGAAATCCCTGGGCCTTGAATTCGCCAACGCCCTCCGGCTCGTCACCCGCAGGCAGATGGCCCCGCCGCAGCTCCATCGTTGGTTCTCCCTCGACGAGCGTTACCAGGAGTCCCTTCGGAAAATCGACGACGCCATCGGCAAGATCATCTCCGATCACAAGGCCCTCCCCGAGGACCAGCGGCCCAACGACCTCCTCGCCATGATCCTGGCCTCGAAATACGAGGACGGCTCCTCCATTCCCGACAAGCAGGTCCGCGACGAGGTCATCACCATCATCCTCGCCGGTCACGAAACCGTGGCCAACCACATGAACTGGACCTGGTATCTCCTCGGAAAACACCCCGAGGTCCTCGAAAAAATGCGCCGCGAGTGGGACCAGGCCCTCGGCGACCGCACGCCGACCATGGAGGACATGGCGAACCTGCCCTACACCGTCATGGTCCTCGCCGAATCCATGCGGCTCTATCCGCCCGCCTGGACCCTGGCCCGCCGCGCCGTCCAGGCCGATCGACTCCCCAGCGGACTCGAGGTCCAGCCCGACGACGAACTACTGCTGATGCAGTACGTTTCCCACCGGAACCCCGCCTACTTCCCGGACCCGGAGAAATTCGATCCCGAGCGTTTCTCCGCCGAACGCCGCGACAGCATCCCGAAGTATGCCTACTTCCCCTTCGGTCTTGGTCCCCGCTTCTGCATTGGCGAAGGCTTCGCGCGTCTCGAAGCCATCATCCTCGTCGTCATGATGGGTCGCCGCTTCGACTTCGAACAGGTCCGCAAGGGCGAGGCCAAGATGGAGCCTCTCATCACCCTCCGCCCGAAAAAAGGCATGCCGGTGATCGTCCGCAAGCGTCCCTAGAAAACGTGCTTCGCCCACGGAGCTTGCTTCCACTCCTCCGTCCGCATCGTCAGTGAGGTGATGAACCGCGCGACTTCGGTGCCGTTGTAGTCGCGGTGGTTCCGCTC
>JANOBS010000508.1:0-5794 GCA_031411755.1 Luteolibacter sp.
CACCCATCCCATGGCCCGCGCTTCCAATCTCACGATGTGTTCCTTCTGCGGAAAGAGCCACTCCGAGGTCAAAAAACTCATCGCCGGTCCGGGCGTCTACATCTGCAACGAGTGCATCGAGGTCTGCTCGAACATCCTCGAAAAGGAACTCGCAGGCAGCACCCCGAAGGGAAAGGCCGCTGCGGACAAATCCAATTTCAAGGTCCCCTCACCCTCCTCCCTGCGCGACAAGCTCGACGAGTTTGTGATCGGCCAGGAGCACGCGAAAAAGGTTCTCTCTGTCGCCGTTTACAACCATTACCAGCGCCTTCGCCAGGACATGCCGAAACTCGCGGATGAGTTCAAGGACGTCGAAATCGAAAAATCGAACGTCCTCCTTCTCGGCCCGACCGGTTCCGGAAAGACCCTGCTCGCCCGCACTCTGGCCAAGCTGCTCGACGTGCCATTCTGCATCGTCGATGCCACCACGCTGACCGAGGCCGGCTACGTTGGTGAGGATGTTGAAAACATCATTCTCCGACTTCTCCAGGCCTCCGACTTCGATGTCACCCGCGCCGAACGTGGCATCATCTACGTCGATGAAATCGATAAGATCGGCCGCAAGACCGAGAACGTCTCGATCACCCGTGACGTCTCCGGTGAAGGCGTTCAGCAGGCTCTGCTCAAGATCCTCGAAGGCACGGTTTGCAACGTCCCACCACAAGGCGGCCGCAAGCACCCGCAGCAGGAATATATCCAGGTCAACACCGAGAAGATCCTCTTCATCTGCGGCGGTGCATTCGTCGGATTGGAGGACATGGTCCGCCGACGCCTCGGCCGCAACACTCTCGGCTTCCATGCCGAAAAGGATGGAATCGATCTTGATGATCCGATTTTCAACGTCCTGGAAAAGGTCCAGCCGGAAGACCTCCTTGGCTTCGGCCTGATCCCCGAATTCATCGGTCGCCTGCCCGTGATTTCCTCGCTGCGCAAACTCACCGAGAACGAACTCATCTCGATCCTCACCGAACCGAAGAACGCGCTGGTAAAGCAATACGGCAAGCAGCTCGCACTCAACGGCGTGAAGCTCCGCGTCACCCGCGATGCACTCCGCGCCCTCGCCGAGGAAGCCGTCCGCCGTGGCACCGGAGCCCGTGCCCTGCGGTCGATCTTCGAAAGGCTGATGCTCGACGTGATGTTCGATGTCCCCTCGCGTGGCGACATCGAGGCCGTCACGATCAACCGTCCGGTCGTCCAGGGCGAGCGCCCGCCGCTCATCCGCCGACGCAGGGCGGATCAGGACGCTGCTTGAGCATGATTTCCATTGATGGTGGCCACCACCAACCGACTAGAAACTGCTTTCAAGGGCCGCACGACTCCAGGCTTGCGCTGCCCTGTCCTTGTGCGACACCAATGGTCTCCATGAAACAAAGTTGGAAAACCATTTGGGTCGCAAGCTTCATTTCAGCATCGGTGGCTTCCGTCGGTGCTGACCAACAGGTCGTTTTCCCGGTTTCCTCCATGCCAAGGGTAGACATGCACACCCACATGGATGCCAAGGTCCAGTATGACAAGTGCGTGCAGGAGATGGACCAATGGGGCGGCACCATCAGCATCTCACTGGCGGGTTTGTTCTGGGTGAAGGACAACGACGGGAAAAATGCCAGCCCCGACAGCGTGAAGCAGATTCCTGGCAATGACATGGTCTATGCGAAGGAGAAGCTGAACGACCGGATCCTTTTCGTCCCCGGAGCTTTCACGATTCCCAGCCAAGGCATCTGGTGGAGTGTGGATGAAATCAAGAAGTTCAAGGAGCAGGGATTTGTGGGACTCAAGCTGTGGCCACACGGAAAAATCCTCACCAGCAAGATTCCGAACATCCACGAGCAGCTCGACGAGGCCGGCAAGCAGGGCATGCCGCTGGTGGCCTTCCACACCGGCGATCCTGGCAACGCCGAAGGCGACAGTCCGGCCTTCCCGAAATACGAGGAGGACACCATCGAAGTGGCCGCGAAACATCCGCAGGCCACGTTCATTTTCGCCCACGGACTGTTCATGCTGCAGAGTAACCACGGCCTGGATAAGCTGGCGGCCATCTTCGACAAGCACCCGAATGTGTTCGTGGACATTGCCTACGTTCACAACGACCGCAAGGCAGCCGACTACAGTGTTGCGAAAGCTCGGGAGTTCTACATGAAGTATCGGGACCGTATCCTCTTCGGGACCGATGTGTTCGCCGCAGGCGCGAACGCGCAGGCTTTTCTCAAGGAGCGCAAGTTGCTGGAAACCGCCGAGGTCACCGATGGCATTCACCGTGGTCCAAAGCTGGAAGGATTAAACCTGCCGCCCGACGTACTCAATCACCTCTATTACTGGAACTCCGCCCGGCTGATCCCCCGGGTCCGTGAGGTGCTGGAAGCCCGGAAATTCGAGATCGGCTTCGAGCTTGGCAACTTCAAGTTCGATCGCCTGCCCCCGGATGTGACCGTCGACAAAGTCACCTTTGGAAACATCGCGGGCGACTTGACGGGCACGGTCGGCTGCGTCACCGAAAGTCTGGTGATCGAGATCGCGGGAAAAACCTTCCAGGGCATCGACAACAAGAACGGCACCTGGAAGCTGCCCTCGGAGAAGCTGCAGGGACTGCCTGCGGGAACCCACGACGTCAAGGTAACCGCGAAGAATTCCATTGGGCTCGTCAGGACCGACTCGACCACCGGTGAGCTGACTCTAACAGTTGCCCGCTAGAGCGATGCGGAACAGGCGTGATCAGTCCTGCTTGCCGTTCTTCAGGGACACGATGGAAAACACGATGAAGCCCAGCAGCATTCCGAAGGCCAGGACGAGCCAGACGCTTTGCTGGTGAATCATCGTTTCCGGAGGGTTCATGCCGAAAAGAGACACCAGCGTGGCCACTGGCAGGAAGAATGCCGCGAGCCGGTTGAGGCGCCGGGCTTCCCGATTCGCCGCTTCCGCCGAGGCGGCTTGATGGCTGGCGGCTTCGGCGATGGTGAAGTCCATCCCGGACTTGGCATCCGCGGCAACCAGCTCGATGGCACGCTCAGCCTCAGCCGCCTGGTCGCGGACATTGATGATCCGCATCTCGTCCGGCAGTGCCTCGCGGGTCGCCTGGATGACATCCAGGAGGTTCCGTGTTGAGCGCTGCACGGGGTGGACCAACCGCATGACATCGAAGTATTCCCGCGCAGTCTTGGCCGACTCCACCGCTTCATCCAATCCATGGATGGCCGAGCGATACGAAGCGAGATGCGCTTCCAAGCCACTGAGCCCACCACCCAGCGGCACGCCCTTCCATTCGCCTGCTGGATTTCGCCAGAACACCACCGCCGTTCGAACCTCGTTGTCCTCGACCTTCGGAACCTGATGGAGCAGCAGCAACAGGTGGCCATCCTCGTTCATCAGGCGCTGCTTCCCGACCTTCTCGCCCAGCCGCTTCGTGATCGACTCTGGCAGCTCCCAGGTTTTCGGAATGTAGTTGGGTCTTCCCATGCGCCTAGCAGCTCATTTTCCCACCCTCCGGGCAAGCCTGCTGTGATGGATGGTGACGAGTCAGGTGAATGATTGAGTCAAATTACCCAACAGTGTGCTCGCCTGAACCGGATTTTCAGAGATGATGCATGCCATCGATCTATGGTATTTCAACGACTCCGGTCAGCAGAGGGGCCCTCTTGGCAGTGATGAGATTCGATCGCTTCTCGCGACAGGCTCGCTCCAGTCAGACTCGCTGCTCTGGACGGAAGGAATGACGGAATGGAAGCCCGCAGGCTCAATCATTGCGTTCCAGACCTCTCCCTACGCGCCACCGATTTCAAACGATCTTCCAGATACGGATTGGAGTGGTTACGAGGCATCCGGGTCGCAGATCCGGCCTTGGGTTCGTTACTGGGCGAGGACCTTCGATTATCTGACATTCTGCATGCTGGTGGGGGTGTGGGCGTGCTTATCTGGCCTGAGATTGAAAAGATGAACGACACCCTGCTGGGAGTCGTGCTGCTCGTGCTGTACAATTTTGTGGAGCCACTCATGCTCGCCACGATGGGAACCACCCCCTTCAAGGCCCTGCTGAGGATCCGGGTGAGGAACGACGATGGGTCGAAGCCGAGTTACTTCAGGGCGCTTTCCCGGACCTTCTCGGTCTGGCTCCGTGGACAAGGCGTGGGAATTCCCATCGCTGCGTTGGTCACCTCGATCATGTCCTACAGCCGCCTGAAAAATGAAGGCATCACTTCCTGGGATCAGAGTGGAGGCTTCACCGTCAGCCATCAGACCATTCAGTGGTGGCGCTGGCTGGTGCTGCTTTTGCTGTTCGTTGGCTTTGTCGCCCTGATGGTAGTGGGAAGCGAAGTCTGAAACCGGGCATGAGTCTGCGAATCTGCGGCTTTTGAGGCTTGCCTCCCCGATGATAGTCCGGCGCATGATCCGCGCATGGCCGCCGGTAGTTTGCTCACCCTGCTCGATGACATCGCGACGATCCTCGACGATGTTTCCATCCTCACCAAGAAAGCGGCAGCGAAGACCGCCGGGGTGCTCGGAGACGACCTGGCCCTGAACGCCCAACAGGTCAGCGGAGTGGTCTCCCAGCGCGAACTGCCGGTCGTTTGGGCCGTGGCGAAAGGCTCGTTCGTCAACAAGCTGATCCTCGTGCCGCTGGCCCTGTTGATCAGCGCCTTCGCCCCCTGGGCGATCACGCCGCTACTGGTGATCGGCGGACTCTATCTCTGCTTTGAAGGAGTGGAGAAACTCCATCACGCCTTCCTGCATCGCCGGGAAAAATCCGCTGAAGAGGCGAGCCAGGAAATCGTCGAACTTGCCGCGACGCCCCCGGACATGAAGGTGGAAACGGAAGTGGAGAAGATCAAGGGCGCGGTCCGAACCGACTTCGTTCTCTCGGCGGAAATCATCGCCATCACCCTCGGCACCGTGGCTGATAAAGACTTCGCCCGACAGGTTCTCGTCCTTTCCTCGATCGCCATCGTCATGACCATCGGCGTCTATGGCCTTGTCGCAGGGATCGTGAAACTCGACGACGCCGGCCTCTACCTCACGCAACGCAGCGGCAACTTTCAGCGCAAACTCGGTCGCGCCATTCTCTGGGCGGCACCCTTCCTGATGAAGACACTTTCCATCGCAGGCACTGTCGCCATGTTTCTCGTCGGTGGAGGGATCGTGACCCACGGCATTCCCCCGCTGCATCACGCCATCGAGCACATTGGCGCAGCAGCGGGATTTCTCGCGCCCGTCGTTCCTTCCTTGTTGAATGGCCTATGCGGCCTGCTCGCTGGCGTGCTGGTGCTGCTGGGTTTCCTCGGTGTCCAGAAGCTGCGCGGAAAATCGGCGCACTGATTCTCACTCGTTGCCTTCCTTGGTGACGACACGCCCCGAATTCCACCTCATCACGCCCGACTACCTCGAACGGACCGGCTGAAGGCGAGTTGGAGATGAGACCCTGACCGTGCTGAACTACGGCGGCCTCCATTCAGGCCGGAGCAGATCCGCCAGTTCTTCAACGACATCGATGAGAAGGTGCTGTGGCTGAAGTTGATCGGCTTGTTCGTCGGATTCGTGGCATTTATTTCAATCAGTGCCAGACACTGAGAGAACCGGATCGGACGGGGTTCAGCGCCCAGGAGGATTCAGCGAACCGAACTCCGATGAAAGCATCGCCCCCCTTTCTCCGAATCAAGGTCCCAGCCATTCCATGAAAGCCCAAGCCGCTCTTGCACTCCTGATCGCCGCCCTGGCCTCCGCCGAAAGCGATCCGACCCGTGATCCCGCGCGCCCCCTGGCTGCGAAC
>JANOBS010000509.1:0-5274 GCA_031411755.1 Luteolibacter sp.
CAGTTCCATACTTGAAAGGCGTCCCTCCCCTTTTCCACCAGGTTGACCTGTTCCGCGTTGAGCGGTGAAAGGAGCAGCAGGGAGAGAAGTGTGGCAGCGGATTTCATTCGTTCGAAAGGTTTCAGTTGTATGACAACTGTAAAGGGAAAACCACGAGCGGACACCATCAAACCAACCGCCCAAAGAGCCACCTGCATCGGCTGAGCACAGGCGGTCCGGGAGCAGCCATTTCCTGTCCAAGGCACTCGGAGCCGCAAGCTCGACCCACATGGATGGCAAGCAACTCGTCAATGCCGGGACGACAGAACTCGCGGGATGGACCGCAAGCTCGCAAGAGGCTGTACCCCTGTCCCCGTGGACAAGAATTCAAGGACAGCACTAGGCAAGGTATGCTGGCGACTGCTCCCAACCTTTGGGTCGGAAGCAGTGCCCTGTGAAACTCATGCAGTCACCGGCACCAGTGCAGGCAGGCTGGCGGCGGCCACCGCTTGACCGTGGCGTTTGGTCTTTTCGTCAGGAACCACGAGCTTGATGCGGAGGTCCGGGAACTCGTTGGCGAGCACGGTTTCCGCCTCGTCGATGATGATCTGGCCACCTTCACCGGAGGTCACGCGACCTAGGATCAACAGGTTCTCGATATCGTAGAAATCCGCGTAGTGGGCGATGGAGTAACCGAAGCAGGTGCCGATGGTTTCGTAGATCTGCTCGGCACGGCGATCACCCGCCTTCATGGCTTCCTGAACTTTCACGAGCTGCTCGGGGAACGGCATCTTGCCGAAATCGAAGCCTGCTGCCGGAGCGAGTCGGGCCACCGCCTGCTGCGAGAAATACTGCGCACCACAGCCGATGTCGCCGGACCATTCGTCGGACGGAGCATCGTCGCGGAAATCGACCGGAGCGAAGGCGAGCTCATTCAACCACGGCAGGATGTGCCCGGAGCCGTTGACGTAACCAGCGGCCTGCGAGGTGCCCATCGCGATGCCAAGCACGCGATTCGATTCGAGCCCCATTGAGCCCGCCAGGGCGGTGACCTCCCCATCGTTGACCACCTCGAACGGAATGTTGCCCCAGCGTTCCTTGAGCGTGAAGAACAGGCGGCGGATGTGCGTTTCGAAATCCTTCGGACTGACCCCTCGGAACAGCGAGGCGGCGCGGATTTCATTGTTCACGTAAACCCCGGCAGATGAGCCACCGATCGCATCGACGCGCGGAAGATGGGCAGCGGCACGCATCAAGGTGTCGTGGATGCCGTCGATGTGATACTGCGGATCGCTCTGGAAATACGGGTCCCAGACGACCTCTTCGGAAAAGACCACCTCGCCATCGATCAGCGCAGCGCACTTGCGGTCGGAGCCGCCGAGGTCGAAGCCGATGCGGCAGCCTTCCAGGTTCCGGCCCAGCGACATCGCCGCGCCGTTTTCCTCGGGCAGGTCCTTCACGGAACCGACAGCCGCGACGGAAATCGGCTCGCCGAAAATCTTGGTGCCGATGAAATCACGGTCGAACATCCGCAGTCCGCTCTCTGAATAGATCTGCGTCAGTGAAGCGGCGACATCCGGAGCGCCCGCCACCAGGATGCGGCTGCCGCCCTTCTGCCAGAGCAGGAACTTCACGAGGCGTTCGACGTATTTCGTCGTCAGCGCGTCATTGGCGGGACCGGCGGAAAGGATGGTCCCTGACCAGCGGAAAGCGGTGCCGTCGGTGCGTACCAGCGCGAGATCGAGTTTCCGGGCTCCAGAGTCTGCGGCCACCTTGGCGGCGTAGGCGCGATTCCAAAGAACTGCCGGGACGAAGCCGGGATCAAGTGCCGGCACAAATTGAGGAGTAACTGTCAGTGACATGAGCGTAAACAAAAGGAACGCCATGAATTTGAATCTGTCCCCGCCTGATTCCAAGTGGAAAGAATGACGGATTCAGGTGATCGGCGGGTGACAAACCCACAACCCACCTGAGCCATCACACAGGAGGCCCCTGTGGAAATTGCCTCCTGCCCCCCTTCCCTTTCAGGGATTCAGTGGGCCTTCCCAATACCCGGATGCTTTCTTGAAGAAACGGTTTCCGCTCCGATTTCCACTCTCACGGTGGTTGATTTTCCCGGAGTCGAATCGATTTGAAACGTGCCGCCCAGCATCTCCACCCGCTCCCTCATCCCAACCAAGCCAAGTCGGTTGGCCCCTCCCTTTCGAGTCCTTGCTCCTGTTTCAAAGCCCTGGCCATCGTCCGTGATGTCCATGGAGATCACCTTGGATGTCCTCTTGAGACTGATCGTCACCTGACTCGCCTTGGCATGACGCGATACATTGGCCAGCGCCTCCTGAGCGACCCGGAAGAGCATGGTGCGAACCGAGTCACTGCACTCTTCCACGCTGCTGGCTGCTTGAAACGCCACCTGGATACCGGTCTTCCCGATGAAGGACGCCAGGAAAGCCTGCAACGCGGGAATCAGTCCGAGATCATCCAAAACCGTCGGTCGGAGTTCCCCGGCGAAGCGATGGACGGTATCCACCGATTCCTCCACCAGAAGCTGGGTTCGTGCGATTTTCTCCTGTAGGCCCTGCGCAGCATCAGCTGTCTCCCGGGCAAGGGCCGCGACGTGGACATTGATGCCGACCAGGGTCTGCGCGATCACATCGTGAAGCTCACGACTGATCCTCTTCCTCTCTTCCTCCTGTACGCGGAGGATCTGGTGGGAAAGTTCACGCAAACGCTCCTGCTGCTGGCGGGAGTTCTCCAGGAGGCCGGCCTGCAATCGCTTGCTCTCAGTCAATGATTCCTCAACCGTTTTGCGGCGGAGGATTTCCTTTTTGAGCTTCAGGTTCGAGTCCGTCATCACGGCTAGACGGAATACCGCGGACTCCGCTTTCCTTTGCTCGGTGACGTCATCGAAAAAGCAAACCACCCCGAACTCGCCTGCCGGCAAGGTCACCCGATGGATCTGCCATTCATAAATCTGGTTCACGCCCAGATCCTTTCGCCGCGCGGTGAACTCCTTCGACAAGTAGGACTCACCGGTCTTCAAGGTCTCCCGAAACCGCGCCACCAATTGAGCGGCGACGCGACGCGGCCAGACAATGCCGACGATTTCTGCGAAATCCCTCCCGATCAGGGGATCGACATTCTTGAACGCCGGCAGCGCCTTCGTGTTCATCTGTTGAAGCCGGAATCCCGCATCCACCGTATAGACACCAATGGGAGCTTGCTGGACCAAGGCAGTAAAAAGTGCCTCGTTTCGGCGAAGGATGTCCTGAATCTGCTTTCGCTCGGTGATGTCACGGATGTTGCATTGGATGACAGGATGGCCATTCTCCTGATAGAGATTGGCCACGACCTCGACCTCCTGGTGCCGCCCGTCCTCGCTTTCCAACGGCAGGCTTTCATAGCGGACCTCACCCTCCTTTTTCAGCTTCCTGAACATCTTCCGGCTTGCGGCCTCATCCTTCAGCAATCCGATCTGGAATAGCTCCTTGCCGATCAACTGCCCCCGAGTGTACCCCAAAAGCTTGTTCATGTAGGGGTTCGCATCCGTGATCAGCCGGGTTCCTGGATCGAGAAGCAATACCCCGTCATGAGCCGCCTCAAACAATCTGCGGTAACGGATCTCTGAAAGCCGGACGGTTTCCTCAGCCTGCTTCCGCTCACTGATTTCCTCCTGCAAACGCTCATTCAAGGCCTGTGCCGCCTCCCTGAGTTCATGCTGTCGCAGCGCCCCGAGAACCAGTGCCTCGTTCATCGCCACCATCTGCTCGGAAGGTGAGCTGTCTTTGGCATGGGCGGACTTTTTCATGATGCGGAGGGCGGAACCGGATTGCAGGACGTGGTGTCAACTTTTCGCTTTCGGCTCGGGCGGCGCTTCATCGGTTCGCCCGATCCGGTTTGGAATGCCAGTGGTCAGTCCGGTGTAGTCCGTCTGACGCGGACCAATGACCACGACTCCCTTGTCGGTGATGACATACTCGCGGATGTCCTTGCTGTGGTTTCCGCCGCGCATCTTGATGACGACCATCACCTTCCGGAGCTGGCCATTGATCTCCACATAACGGAGACGGATCATGTCGTCAGTGAGGAAAGAAATCGCGTAGTGGCTGAAAGGCATTGAGGTGAAGGTGTCCTCCACCTCGACGGTGCTGAGGATCGTCACTCCAGCCCCGGTTAGAGCCACGATCATGCGGTAGAGCGACTCCCGGAAGTCCTCGCGAAATCCCGGAGCGAGCGCCATTTCAAAGCCAACCAGAGAATCGATCACCACCCGCTTCGCCCCGATCCTCTCAACCGCATCGAGGATCTCCTGCATCGTTTCATCCACCGAAAGATCGAGCGGGCGGAGATAGAGGATCTCCAACATCCCCTTGTCCTGGGGCTTTCTCAAATCGATGCCGAAGCCCGCCGCACGGTCCGCGTATCCTTGGGGACGTTCCTCGAAGATAGCCATGACCGCAGGTTCCTTCTCACGAAGGCCCGCCGCGATGAACTGGGTCGCCAGCGCGGATTTCCCGGTTCCGGAGGGTCCTGCTACCAGGCAACTGTCACCCTCCAGGATTCCACCTCCCAGCATCGCATCGAGTTCCGGCACCCCGATGGAAAGGCGCCGGCGTCCGGCAGTCCGTGGGATCTTGTCCACAAACCCCATCATCCGGGAAAACGCCTGGAGGCCATCCTCACTGATGCGGATGGTGTGCAGTCCCGGAACCGATCCTTGACCGCGCAGCTTCATGATCTGGAGCTTCCTCGCCACCGAATTTCGCTGCGGCACCTGCGACAGCCAGATCAGGCCATCCGCCATCGTGAACAGCGGATCGCCGCGCATTTCCTCCTCGCTGTATTCGCCCACCAGGAAGGTGGTCGCCTGCCAGCTGGTGAGGAACTGGGTGAGCCCCTGAATGAAGCGGTGCATCTCCATCTCGCTGTTCGTCGCCACCGTCCGGCGCATCACCGTGCGGAAGGAATCGACCACCACGATTCCAGGATTGACCTCCGTCACCAGCCGGATGATCTCCGCCAGCACGGCCGACAGATCCTGCTCCAGCACGACATCACTCAGATTCACGAAGCGGATCGCAGTGCCCAGCTTCGACTCATCGAAAAACGAAAACTGTTGCTGGTAGCGCAGCATCTTGATCGCCGGTTCCCCCAGCACCGTGAAATACATCGCAGGCTTCTCCACCGTCGCATTCGCGAACACGATCTGATGGGCCATCGTCGTCTTCCCGCAACCCGGAGCAGCGGCAATGACGTTGAACGAAAACTCCGGGATGCCTCCACCAAGAATGTCATCGA
>JANOBS010000510.1:0-6029 GCA_031411755.1 Luteolibacter sp.
CGAAGGTGTTGGTGTCTGGCAGAAGCGGACCGATCCGCTGCCAGACCTTGTCGGTCATGAACTCGTAGATCACGCTCACTGTTCATAGGCACGTATCCGCAGAGTACCAGTCCTTTTTCAGACTTTTGAAACCACTTCTAAGCACACACCTAGCAGAAGTCCGAAAATCCTGAATTCAAATTGATTCCGTCCCGGTTACGCGGCGGAACAGGTAAAGCTGAAGTGAGCGTAAATGCTCTCCCCAATGGAACCCATACATGAACTGAAAATACCAAAGGGCGTCTTCAGAACTCGTGTGTTCGAATCGCCAGAGCACCTCCTCAAAATCCCTGGATAAATCAGCGAGATCGTCAATTGCGTCGCCGACCATGTCGTTCTCCCCAAAGCCGTCGATTTTTCCGGTGCTCAGGCAGTAGTAGCCATATTCGGGAAAAAGCTCCGAGATCGACTTTCTCCTTTCTCCATAATCAACCGAAGGAGCTTCGGGATGCGATCGACCATCGAACACATACTGAACTTCATACACGGAGCAAACGATTCGATCGCAGAACTGCAGCAGCTCAGCATCGTCTTTTTCTCCGGGCGCTGTGACGTAGCTCACAAAGCCCTGCAAAATCGCCCTGATCCCGGATTCAGACATCACCTCAGAGCGCCGCCGCGATTAATGCCTGAAATGCCGGTGACCCGTAAAGATCATCGCCATGCCGGCTTCATCGGCCGCTGCGATGACTTCCTCATCTCGAATCGAACCGCCGGGCTGGATGCAGGCGGTGGCTCCGGAGTCGATGGCGGCCTTGAGACCGTCGGCGAAGGGGAACATGGCGTCGGAGGCGATGATCGAGCCCTTGAGATCGAGCCCGGCTTCCTGGGCTTTCCACACGGCGATGCGCGAGGAATCGACGCGGCTCATCTGGCCAGCCCCGATGCCGAGCGTGCGGTCGGACTTGGCGTAAACGATGGCGTTCGACTTCACGTGCTTCACCACGCGCCAACCAAAGCGCATCGCACGCATTTCCTCTTCGGTCGGCGGACGCTTGGTGACGACCTTGCTTTCAAGATTGTCGAGTCCGAGCGCGGTGTGGTCGCGGTCCATGACCATAAGGCCACCCGGGCAGGAACGGATGACGGGAGATTTCTTTTCCGCGAGGTAGGCGTCGTTGATCTTCATCAGACGCAGGTTCTTCTTTTTCTGAAGCAAGGCGCGGGCCTCGGGCTCGAACTCCGGCGCGATGATGACATCGGTGAAAATTTCCGAGATCACCCGGGCCAGTGCTTCGGTGAGCGGGCGGTTGCAGACGATCACGCCGCCGAATGGAGCCTGGCGATCGGTTTCAAAGGCCTTCTGCCATGCGATGCGAAGGTCCTCGTCGTCCTGACCGACGCCGCAGGGGTTGGTGTGCTTCAGGATCGCCACCGTGGGGCGGACGAAGTCGAGAATGATGTCGGCGGCGGCCTCGATATCGAGGATGTTGGTGTAGCTGAGTTCCTTGCCTTGGATTTGGCTGAAGCAGCTCTTGAAATCGCCATACAGTGCGCACTTCTGGTGCGGGTTGTCGCCGTAGCGCAACTCCTGTTCGAGCGGCAGGCTGACGGTGAAGGAGCGACGGCTGCTGTCCTTGCACTGGCCGAGGAAATTGGTGATCGCCGCGTCATACTGCGAAGTGCGGAGGAAAACCTTCACGGCCAGCTCCTCGCGTAGGCCGCGGGTGGTGTCGCCGTGGTTTTCCTTCATCTCCTCGATCACGCGATGGTAGTCGGCGGGATCGGCAACGACGGTGACGCTGGAGTAGTTCTTCGCCGCGCTGCGGAGCATCGACGGCCCACCGATGTCGATGTTCTCGATGGCGTCGTCGAGCGTGACGTTCGGCTTCGCGACAGTTTCCTCGAAGGGATAAAGATTCACAACCACGAGATCGATCGGCGGAATGTCGTGCTCCTTCGCCTGGGCGAGATGCTCGGCGTCGTCGCGCTTGTGGAGCAGGCCACCGTGGACTTTCGGGTGCAGCGTTTTCACCCGGCCTTCGAACAGCTCGGGAGCGCCAGTGTAGTCGGAAACATCCGTCACGGGCAGCCCGGCCTCGCGGAGGGCCTTGGCGGTGCCACCGGTCGAAAGCAGCTGCACGCCGAGGGCGTTGAGTTCCGTGGCGAATTCGGCGAGTCCGGACTTGTCGGAAACGGAAAGGAGGGCGCGGGTGATTGGCATGGGACGGTGCAGGTTGCGCTGCAGGCCTCCCGGTATCGGAGCCCCCCCACCGGGGCAAGCGGGAATCGCGCCAGTCCGGCCCCGGAAATCCCCTGTTTGCCGGAAAATCCCCGCCTTTTCAGGGATTCGGGCGGTTTGGGATAGAAAATGGCGTTCCGGGAATTGAAGAGGCGGGTTGAGAACCCGCGCTCCCGTTCAACCCCAGGCCACGACCCGCTGGCGGAGTTCGCCGAGGCCTTCGATACCGCATTCCACGGCGTCACCGGGTTCGAGGTAGCGCGGTGGGTTCATGCCCATGGCCACGCCGCTGGGGGTGCCGGTGGCGATGATGTCGCCGGGTAGGAGGGTCATGAAACGGCTGACGTAGCTGACCAACAGCGGCACCTTGAACATCATGTCACCGGTCCAGCCGTTCTGGCGGATATCGTTGTTGACCTTGCACCACAGGCGCAGGCCATGCGGATCGGCGACCTCGTCGGGCGTAACCAGACAGGGTCCCATCGGCGCGAAGGTGTCGGCGCTCTTGCCCTTGGTCCATTGACCGCCCATTTCCTTTTGGAAATCCCGTTCGGAAAAGTCGCAGAACACCGAGTATCCGGCGATGTAGTCGCGTGCGTCAGCTTCCTCGACGTAGGAGGCCGTCGCGCCGATAACCACTGCCAGCTCGACTTCGTAGTCGAGCTTCTCGGAGCCTCGTGGCCGGATGATGTCGTCGTTCGGACCGCTCCAGGCGCTGCTGGCCTTCATGAAGATGACCGGTTCGGTCGGAATGCCCTCACCGAACTCCATCGCGTGATCCAGGTAGTTTTTCCCGATGCAGACGATCTTTGAAGGTCGGTCGATCGGAGCCCCCCAGCGCACTGCCGGATCGACCTCCGCGCCGCCGACGCAGCCATCGGCGACCCACTCAGCCAGCGATTCCAGACCGCCCATGGCGAAAAATCCCTCGTCGTAGTCGGCGAACTCGCCACTGGCATCGATTCGACGGCCATCCGGCAGCAAAACCCCCGGTTCCTCACGACCCAGCTCTCCAAATCGAATCAAGCGCATGTCGCTTCCTTATCGAAGAACGCGGCCCGGTTCACGGGAAAAAAGGGCCAAGGGGCGGAAATACGAAATTCTAAATTCGAAACTCGAAACGGAAGACTTTGATATCCGCTTCAAGCTGAACACTTTCCTCGGCCGAAATTGACAAATCCCTCGAAGTACATACCGTCATCACATGCTCACCAAGATTTTCAAATCCGGCAACTCGCTTGCCGTGAGGATCCCCCGCGAAATGGGACCGGAGGAAGGTGCTGCAGAGATCGAACGGGTGGGCGACCACTGGCTGATTCGTCCGGTGAAAGCAGCCGAGTGGCCGCCCGGATTCTTTGAGAGCATTCGCCTGGCAGATCCGGAGTCCTTCACCCGCCCCGAACAGGGTGAACACCGCGAAATCGAGCTGTGACCTGTCTCCTCGATACCGACACCTGCATCCACCTTCTGCGCGGGGACGTCACGGTCGTCTCACGGGCCCGGAAGCAATCGCCAGGTGATCTCGCGATTTCCGCCATCACTCACTACGAGCTTCTTTACGGGGCCGAGCGTTGTCCAGCGGACTGGCAAGCTCACGAAAGCTCGAGAATCCACCGTCTGCTTCAAGTTCTCACCATTCTCCCCTTTTCCCACACCACCTCGGCCCACGCGGCCAAACTCCGGGCCACCCTCGACAAGGCAGGCACGCCGATCGGGCCAATGGATCTGCTCATCGCCTCGACCGCTCTGGAATTCAAGTTGCCACTCGTCACGGGAAATCTCCGTGAGTTCCAAAAAGTTCCCGGTCTGATCTGCGAGACGTGGAAGACGTAAACCGATTCAGCGCTCCGAGGCTTCGAAGTTCCCAAGGCCAAGAGCCTGAAATACGAAATTCTAAATTCGAAACTCGAAACGAAAGAGTTTGATCTTTGATCTTCGCTTCAAACTCTCTGCAAGAGCACCGCGTCGCCGAGCACGACCAGATCCACGCGCCCCTTAAGGGTCTTGTCGAGAAAGGGTGTGTTGCGGCTCTTCGATTTCATGAAGGCGGTGGTGAAGGTGGTTTCCGCTTCGGGGTCGAAGAGGATAAAGTCGGCGGGTTTCCCCTCCTCCACCGGTACGGCGGGCAGGCCCATCATGCGACGGGGCTCGGCGGAGTAGCGCTTGATGACGAGGTCCCAGCCGAACTTTCCGGTGGCGACGAAATGGTGGTAAAGCGAGACGAGCGCCGTTTCCAGGCCGGTGATTCCGTTGGGCGCACTGACGAAGTCCTGCGATTTCTCAAAGGGCGTGTGCGGCGCGTGGTCAGTGGCGATGAGATCGAAAACGCCGTCAATCAGGCCCTGGAGCAAGGCCTCGATGTCGGCCTTCGTCCGCAGCGGTGGGTTCATCTTGTAGTGCGTGTCGTAATCGCCGATGTCCTCCTCGGTGAAAAGCAGGTGGTGCGGCGCCACCTCGCAGGTGACCTTCACGTCGCCGCGCTGCTTCCACCAGCGGATTGTCTCCATCCCGAGCTTGCTCGAAACGTGCTGGATGTGGATGTGCGCCCCGGCCGTGTGGGCCAGGCGGATGTCGCGATCGATGATGATTTCCTCGGCGCAGGCGGGCGAACCCTTGATGCCGAGTCGATAGGAAACGACCCCCTCGTTCAGCGCCCGTGGCCCGGCGAGTTCGTGGACCTCGCAGTGACTGGCGAAGAACATGCCGAACTCGGTGGCATACTGCATCGCGCGCAGCAGCACCGCCGGGTCGTTGGTGGTGTCGCCATCGTCGGTCAGCATCTTCACTCCCAGCGCGCGCATGCCGTCGATCCCGGCCAGTTCCTTTCCAGCCCGGTCCTTGGTGACGCAGCCGGAAGTGTAGATCGGGATGCGGGAGTTCTTCGCCGCGCTGTCGAGCACCATCCGCACGACCGGCGCGGAGTCGATCGACGGGCTGGTGTTCGGCATCATGACCAGGCCGGTGATTCCACCATTGATCGCGGCCTCGCTGCCGCTGCGGATGTCCTCCTTCGCCTCCTGACCGGGCTCGCGGAGATGGACATGCGCATCAAACATTGCCGGCATCAGCAGGCGACCCTTGGCATCAATCACCTTCGCCCCAGCAGGCGCGGAAAGCCCCTTCCCGATCGAGCGGATGAGTCCGTTTTCCACCAGCACATCGCCCTCGACGAGCGCGGCGGAGTCTTCGGAGGCGATGCGGGCGTTGGTGATGAGGAGCATGGGAAGAAGGTGAATGGTAAATGGTGATTCGTGAATGGTGGCGCAGAAGCTCACTCTGCTGGTGAGCTCAAGTTCATCCGACCGGGTCGCGCCGCGCAAGGCGGGTTTTAGGCAGAGGGACCTGGAGTTTGGAGAGTCAGTCGACCTTGCTGGGTCTCCCCGGTCCGAGAAACAGGCAGTCGGTTGGGCTTTCCATGCCGCAGTACAGACAGCAGAGATGAACGCGGAAGCTTTTCATAAAATGCCCGCCGACGGCCTGTCCACAGCCCGGACACGGCAGGACGTTGAAAAATTCATGAGACCTTCTGCCCCGCCGGATCATGTAGATGCAGACCATTACAAAGATCAGCACCTTTCCAATCCAATGCCCCCACGTGACCAAGGTCACACCACCGATGCCCGCCAGACCGATCAACGCATCCTTCAGCGGGGTATTCCAGAACCTCTCGATGTAGCGACCATGGCAGCGGACGACTTCACCTGTTTTGAGATCCGTCATCTTCCCCTCCATTCACCATTTACGAATCACAATTCACAACTCACTCCAACCCACCCGGCTTCAGCCAATACAGAACCGCCATCCGGAC
>JANOBS010000511.1:0-7947 GCA_031411755.1 Luteolibacter sp.
AGCGCGGACAGCCACTTGCTGCCGATCTTTCCAACCACCTGCACCGGATCCCAGATCGCCTCGCCGAATATCACGACGGTCGCCCCCGTTACCACGATGCCCACGAACGAGTAGAACGCCATGGTAGTTGGGAGCGCGACCGCTTGACCGATGATCTGGTCGCGCTGGGATTTGGCGTAACGGGAAAAATCTGGAATATTAAGGGACAGGGTCGACCAGAAGCCAACCATCGCCGTGAGCCCCGCACCGAAGCCCGCCCAAGTGGTGACGGTGGATGGTGAAGACGCCGCAAACACCGGACCGAAGCCCCCCGCTTTCGTCACCGCCCAGATCATGAGGAAGACTCCGACGAGCAACAGGAATGGTGCGCTAAGAGCTTCCAGCCACTTGATCGATTCCATGCCTTTCCAGATGAAATAGACATTCATCGCCCAGAACGCGAGGAAGCAGGCGAGCTGTGCGCCAGTGATTCCCAGCGCGGCGATCGGAGTTCCCTTGGAAGTATCGAAACCGAAGATGATCGCGAGCGTGGCATGCAGCGCCGCACCGCCAAACCAAGTCTGGATTCCGAACCACCCGCAGGCCACCACGCCACGGAGCAAAGCCGCGATGTTCGCGCCACGAATGCCAAAGCTGGCACGCAACAGCACCGGAAATGGAATGCCATAGGCCGTGCCCGGGTGGGCGTTGAGAGTCATCGGGATCAGCACGATCAGGTTGCCGAGGAAGACCGTGAGCAGCGCCTGCCACCAGGTCATGCCATTGCCGATCAAGCTGCTGGCCATGGTGTACGTCGGGATGCAGACGGCCATGCCCACCCACAACGCCGCGATGTGCCAGCGCGACCAGGTCCGTTCCTCCGCCGCCACGGGCGAGAGGTCCTTGTTGGTCAGGTTGTCATCCGCGTGCATGTCAGGGTCTAGGCTTGCGATGAAGAAACTCCCCCCATCCGGTTTCTCCACACCACTCACCCTCGCGAACCATCACCTTGCCACGGACCATCACGAGTTCGGCACGACCTGTGACGGCGCGGCCTTCAAAGGCGGAGTAATCAGTGGCCATCGAATGCGTCGCTGCGGAAATGGTTCCGCTCCACGCTGGATCCCAGATCACCAGATCGGCATCGCTTCCAACCGCGATCGTGCCCTTTCGCGGATACAGCCCGAAAATTTCCGCCGCCCGCGTGCTGCAGGTGCGAACGAAGGTCTGGAGGTCGATGCGACCGGTGACGACGCCCTCAGTGTAGAGCAGTTTCACTCGCTCCTCGACACTCGGCAGTCCGTTCGGGATCAGCGTGAAATTCGCAGCCTTTCCGGTCGGGGTGAATGTGGCGTCCACCGCCTGACCGGCTTCAGGATGACCCATGTGCTTCTGCGTGGCGAAGTCAAAAGGCGCGTGGTCGGTGCCCACGGTGTCCACCGTACCATCAGCCAGGCATTTCCAGAGAAACTCGCCGTGCTCCTTCGCGCGGATCGGTGGGCTCATGACATACTTGGCTCCCTCGAAGTCCGGAAGCTCGGCATACGAGCTATCGAGCGCCAGGTAGGGCGCGACCGTTTCGATCGACGCCTTCACTCCCCGCTTCCGCGCCGCGACGATGGCCTCGACCGCTGGCTGGCAACTGGTGTGGACCACGTAAACCTCCGCTCCGGTCATTTCCGCGAAGGTCATCAGGTGATGGCAGCCTTCCGCCTCGACCGATACGGGACGCGACGGCTCATGCCACTCCGGCCCGGTCTTTCCTTCGGCGACGAGCTTCTTCTGCGTCTCCGAAACCAGGTCGGCATTCTCGCAGTGCGCGGTCACCACCACACCGAGCTCCTTCGCCAGCGACAGCGTCTGATACAGTTCCGTGTCCTCGATCCCGAACGCACCCTTGTAGGCGAGGAAGACCTTGAACGACTGAATGCCCTCGTCTTCGACGATTGTCTTCAGCGCGGTCGTGGTCGTCTCATTGAACCGCGTCACGCCCATGTGAAAGGTATAGTCGCACGAGGAAATTCCGGCCGCCTTGCTCTTCCAAAGCCTGATCGCGTCCAAGGGATCGTCCGAGCGCGCCGGGCAGCACATTTCGATCAGCGTCGTCGTCCCACCCATCAGCGCCGCCTTGCTGCCGGAGACATAGTCGTCCTTCGAAAACGTGCCCATGAACGGCAGGTAGATGTGGACGTGCGGATCGATGAATCCGGGAAAGACAAGCTTTCCGGTGGCATCAATCACCTCGGCATCGTCAGGAGCGGTCAGGCCTTCGCCCATGGCTAGGATCAATCCGTTTTCACAAAGGATGTCGGCAGTGAAGCGTTCGCTCGCGTTGACGATGTCGGCATTTCGAATCAGGAGGCTCATGGAAAGAGGAAGATGGGTTTTAACCACGGATGAAGAAGATGGACACGGATGGGAGAGAGGAATCTCTGGGCCTGCCCTTCGTAGCTTTAGCGAAGTAGGGTTTCGAATTTCAGATTTCGAGTTTCGGATTTTCTCACCTCACTTGGCCCAGATCTCGCCGTCGCCGAAGCTGAACCAGCGGGTCGTCGTGGTCTTCCGCTGGGTGTAGAACTCCACGCCTTCCTTGCCCTGGATGTGGAGGTCGCCGAAGAACGAATCGTTCCAGCCGCTGAAAGGGAAATAGGCCAGCGGCGCAGGCACGCCGACATTGATGCCGACCATGCCGGCGCTGACGTTGCGGCGGAACTCGCGTGCGGCTTTTCCAGAGTTGGTAAAGATTGCCGCGCCGTTTCCAAAGGCTTGGCGGTTGGCGGAGGCAATGGCTTCGTCGAGGGTCTTCGCGCGCATCACGGCCAGCACCGGGCCGAAGACCTCGGTAGCCATCAGCGGGTTGCTTTCCTCGACCTCGTCGATGAGCGTGGGCCCGAGGAAAAAGCCTTCCGGAGCGTCGGCCACCTTCGTGCCGCGACCGTCGGCCAGGACCTTAGCGCCACCGAGTTCACCGGCATCGATCAGCCCGGAAACACGGGCCTTGTGCTCGGCGGAGATCACCGCGCCCATGTCGGGCTGCGACTCGCGGACATCGGTCGGGCCGACCTTCATCGAATTCACTAGATCCGCCAAGGCCGGCAACAGGCGTTTGCCCGCATCTCCTACGGCAACCGCCGTAGATCCCGCCATGCAGCGCTCGCCGGCGCAGCCAAAGGCCCCGTCCTTCACCGCCTCGACGGTGCGGTCGACGTCGGCATCCGGCATTAGGATAATGAAATTCTTCGCCCCACCGGCGGCCTGGACGCGCTTGCCGTGGAGGGTGCCCTTGCGATGGATCTCGCGGGCCACCGGGGTCGAGCCGACGAAGCTGATCGCCTTCACATCCGGGTGCTCAAGGATCGCGTCGACGCATTCGCGACCGCCGTGGACGATGTTCATCACGCCCGGGGGCAGACCGGCATTTTCGAGCAGGGCCACGACCCGCTGCATCGTGAGCGGCACCTTTTCGCTGGGCTTCAGCAGGAAGGTGTTCCCGCAAGCGATCGCGATCGGCCACATCCACATCGGGACCAGCGCCGGGAAATTGAACGGGCAGATCCCCGCCACCACGCCGAGCGGATGACGGTCGGTGTGGCAGTCGATTCCGCGGGCGATGTTTTCCAGACTCTCGCCCATCAGCAGCGAGGGAATCCCGCAGGCATACTCCACCACCTCGATGCCGCGACGCAGATCGCCACGGGCTTCGGAAAGGGTCTTGCCGTGCTCGGTGGCAATCCCAAGACAGAGCTCCTCAAAGGCATCCTCCAGCAGGATCTTCACCCGGAACAGCACCTGCGCCCGCTCGTTCGGAGGGGTGTCGCGCCAGGCCGGAAAGGCGGCTTTCGCAGAGGCGACGGCCTCATTGACCTCCTCCGGCCCGCACATCGGGACGCTGGCGATCACCGATCCGCGCGAGGGATTGTAGACCGGACTCCCGGTCTTCCCGGCGATTTCCCGCCACTTTCCGCTGATGTAAAGCGGGCACACTGGATTTCCGGAGTCACTCATGAGGTTTGAAAATGGATCGATTCTGACGTGTAACCAAACCTTCTAGCGTCTTTCGTGCCATTCCGGCCAGCCCCCTTTCCGGCCGAGTCTGGAAAAGTGACTCCCCGGCCTTCTCGGAGTGCTCTTCCATCAAGTCTCAGCCCTACCGCAGTTCGTTCTTTCCGAGTCGGACTGGATCCGAGTAGCCTCGCAATCATTTGAAATGGCCGCGTTTCCACCAGTCCTCAGCATCCAGTCTACCCGCCGCCCAAACGCCGCGCTCAGATCACACACCCGTCGTCCGAAGCCATTATTTCGTAGCGATCCTGAAAACCCCTCAAATCCCCCAAAATCCAGCGTTTCCGGGGTAGTAAACTATTACACCAACTAATATTATTCTATTCTCACGATGGTCTAAATTTCACAAAAACAATTATACTCGGACCGGCTTTTCTCCATCAATATCTCCTATCGCCTCACGTCAACATGAATAAAAAACAAGACGCAATTTACACAGTCGGAGAGCACGAGCTCCTTGCCCCAGATTATCAATTTATCAGCATTTTAGCGGAAGACATTAAGATATCCGCCCTGGAAGTATTGGATCTTTTGTTTAAGCAGCAGAAAGGATGTCCAAAAGGCTGGGAGACAAAAATCGAAAGCCGCAGATTTACAAGCCTATCAATTGACAGAGATGTCCTACCTTTGAGTGGTTTGCCCCAAGTTGGAGAGCTCGCGGTTAAAAGCCTCAAAATAGGAAGCAGCGATTATTGCTCGGACCTGAATTTATCATCATTTAAAAACCTTGAAGCGCTCGATTGCAGCTGTAATAAAATCGAATCGCTTGATTTATCCTTCACTCCAAATCTTGTTTTTCTAAACTGCACCGCGAACTTTTTATGTGAATTGGATCTATCGCCGGCGCGAAAAATAAAAAGGCTATACTGTGACTCAAATAACTTTCGAAACTTAGATTTAGCCCATGTGCCGGACTTACTATCCCTTCGTTATGATAGACCGAAACATGTGGATCTTTCTCGTGTGCCGAATTTATTGAATATTGATTTTAGTAATGACTCAAAACAATTATCCCAAATGCTAGGATTTGATCTAATGGACGAGCTGGATCTTGCCTCTGTCCCAGATCTCAAAGTACTAGATTTTTCTGAGAATAATATCACCAATATTGATCTGTCTCGCGTTCCGAAATTAACACGGCTCCGGTGCAGAAACAATAATATACGTGAATTAAATTTGTTTTTTGTCCCAGATCTCGAATGTCTTATTTGCGACGGGAACAATATGAATCAAGTTGATATAAGGCCACTTAGAAGCCTTCAGCAGCTTTTCTATTCAAGCGGAAAAACAGTTCTTGTTAAGCGCCAAGACCAAAATTTCGAATAAGGAAGGCCGCTTGAAAACAATCAGCGAAAGGGGGGGTACGCGACCGGAGGTGGTGCTTTCGGACTCTTCCGTCGACCCGCCGCGCGGTATCGTCAGGGCAGGAAAACAACAGGAATCGCGGCATGGTCCATTCGTCTCAGACTCAGCGCGGGGCGTCAATCAGGGCCTTGTGGAGATGGGACATTCTTGTCCCAAGCAAATGGCGGGTTGTGGCGACACGAATGTCGCCACTCCACATGAAGATTGGAGATTCCCCGGGGAGGATCACGCATTCCCGTGGGCGCCGTGGATCAGACGAGGGAAGCGACCCAGATCCCCGGGGCGATGACTCCCTTCCCCGGGGACTGGACCTGTTTCCCCGGTCCAGCGGCGGATTCCCCGGGGAGGCGATCCCCTTCCCCGCTCTCTGAGGACGGTTCCCGTTGGAGTAAATCCTCTTCCCCGGGGAGTCGATCTGTTTCCCCGCTCCAACAGCACTGTCCACGAGTGAGCGGAGTCGCCGCGCCGGGGACTGGAGTCGCTTCCCTGGGGAGTGGAGTCGCGTCCCCGGGGAAGAAGGGCGGCGCGCCGGGGAGCGGAAGGTTCATGGGTGGGACGGGCTTTGCTCCAGGAGTCTGGCAAGTGATCGGGCTAGTGTGAGCGAGGGACTTGAGAAAGTCAGCAGCCTGCTCCGCGAGATTGCCAGCCCTGGCGAGTCCGGCCCTTGGCCCTGAAGATTGACCTTTTCCGAAGAGGCTTCACAAGGTGGCCGGAAATCGGTCGTCTATCCTCCCGTCAGCGCCCCACATTCCTCACCATGCCTCTTTCCGCACGCCTGCCCTGGTATCGCATCCTCTACATTCAGGTGCTGATCGCGGTCGGGCTCGGCATCGCGGTCGGCCATTTCTTTCCCAGCCTCGGCGTTTCCCTGAAACCCCTCGGCGACGCCTTCATCAAGCTGGTGAAGATGCTGATCGCCCCGATCGTGTTCTGCACCGTCGTCCACGGCATCGCCTCGATGGGCGACTTGAAAAAGTTCGGACGCCTGGGCATCAAGGCCCTGTTCTACTTCGAGGTCGTCTCCACCCTCGCCCTGATCATCGGACTGGTGGTGGTGAATGTCCTGAAGCCCGGCGTGGGATTCAACATCGACCCCGCCACGCTCGACCGCAGCGTCGCCGGAGGCTTCGCGGAAAAGGCCCACTCGCTCAGCACCGTCGAGTTCCTCCTCAACATCATCCCGAAGACCCTCTTCGACGCCTTCGTTTCCGGCGACCTGCTCCAGGTGCTGTTCATCGCCATCCTCAGCGCCTTCGCGATCTCGGCGATGGGTGAGCGTGGCAAACCATTCCTACACGCCTTCGACCGCACGGCGGAAATGCTCTTCGGCGTGCTCTCGATCATCGTCAAGGCCGCTCCGATCGGAGCCTTCGGCGCGATGGGCTTTACCGTCGGCAGCTTCGGACTCGGCGCGCTCAACAAGCTCCTCGCGCTCATGGTCGGCTTTTACCTCACCTCCGGATTTTTCATCATCGTCGTGCTCGGAGGCATCGCCTGGTGGAGCGGCTTCTCGATTTTCCGCTTCATCGCGCACATCAAGGAAGAGCTTCTGCTGGTCCTCGGCACTAGCTCCAGCGAAACCGCCCTGCCCGGCATGATCCGGAAAATGGAAGCCCTCGGCTGCACCAAGTCCACCGTCGGCGTCATCATCCCCACCGGCTACAGCTTCAATCTCGACGGCACCAACATCTACATGGCCATGGCCATCGTCTTCCTCGCACAGGCAACGAACACCCCGCTCGACCTCCATCACCAACTCTCGATCCTGCTCGTGGCGATGCTCACCTCGAAAGGAGCCAGCGGCGTCACCGGAGCCGGCTTCATCGCCTTGGCCGCTACCCTCGCCGCGATGCCAAGCATTCCGATCGAATCGCTGGCCCTGCTCGTCGGCATCGACCGCTTCATGAGCGAATGCCGCGCCCTGACAAACCTGATCGGAAATGGTGTCGCTACCGTGGCGATCAGCAGATGGCAGGGTGAGGTAACGCCGGAGCGGGTGAATGCGGGGTTGAGGGGAACACTCGATCCAGATCGTTCAGTGCTCGATTGAAGTGGCCACCGCTCTCAGTTTCAAAAAGCCACCACGTATTTTACGCAGCCCGCTCCGGGAACTCTCCAGCCGAGGACTGCATCCAGAGATGCTCGAACACCTTCGCTGCCAGCTCCTCCTTCTCGGACTCCGAGAAAGGCGGGTCCGGCAATAGGCGAAAGACCTCGTCGAGAACCTCGGACTCCACTTCAGCCCGCGTGCTTTCCTTTTCAGTCCATTGATCCAGCGGCTTTACGACCTCTCGGAGACGCTCCAGCAGCGTCTTGCTGGATTGCTTGATCCGCTCCAGTTCGGTGGCTTTGAGGGTGTCTTTCCTAAGCAGATCGAAGATCGCCAGTTCACTTTCGGTGAGTCCTTCACGGGCGGCACGGTGGTCTTCTTCATCCAACCCGCCAAGGAAGACCGTTAGACGGGCAAAGGTATCCTCCACCGTCACTCGGTCTTTTTCCCGATTGTAATCTGCCACGATTTCTCCGTAGCGGGCGTAATAG
>JANOBS010000512.1:0-11591 GCA_031411755.1 Luteolibacter sp.
TCGCTGTTGGGCACGACTTTCGGCGGCAATGGGCAGACGAATTTCGCCCTGCCCGATCTGCGCGGACGCGTGCCGATTCACATGGGGGCCGGGCACACCCTCGGAGAGAGGGCCGGGCAGGAGGCGCACACGCTCTCGATCGCTCAATTGCCGACGCATACACACTCCGGTCAAGTTCAGACATTGAATGCGACGACCGGTAACCCGAGCAACAACCTGCTGGCTGGTGTGCCGAGTTTCGGCTATCGCAACAACCTCTCGAACCTCACGTCGCTTCACCCCACGACGGTCACGAATACCGGCGGCAGTCAGGCTCACCAGAACATGCAGCCGTTTCTGACGCTAAACTTTTGCATCGCCCTCCAAGGCATTTTCCCATCCCAGAGCTGACCTCACGCCATGGCACAACCTTACATTGGAGAAATTAGAATGTTCGCGGGCAACTTCGCCCCTGCGGGCTGGATGTTCTGCGAGGGCCAGCTCCTGCCGATCTCGGAAAACGATACGCTCTTTAATCTCATCGGCACGACCTATGGCGGGGATGGACAGGAGACCTTTGCCCTGCCGGATCTGCGCGGGCGGCTGCCCATTCATCAGGGGACCGGGCCAGGACTTAGCAATCGTAGCTTGGCCGAGACCGGCGGAGCCGAGGAGATCACGCTGACCGTCAACCAGATTCCGGCGCATAATCACGCGATGATCGCGTCCGGTGATCCAGCGAATCAAATCACCGGTAACAATGGTGTCGTTGCCGCACCGCCATCATTGAGCATGTACTACAGCTCCGCGCCGGATGCCGGCCTGAGCGCCAATGCGATGACAGCGGTCGGAGGTAGCCAGCCGCATACGAATTTCCAGCCCTACCTGTGTGTGGACTTCATCATCTCGCTCTACGGCATCTTCCCTTCACCGACCTAATTTTATGGACCCCTTTGTCGCGGAAATCCGCATCTTCCCTTTTAACTTCGCACCCAAGGGCTGGGCTTTTTGTGATGGCCAGCTCCTGCCACTGTCGCAGAACACCGCGCTCTTCTCGCTGCTGGGCACGACTTACGGCGGCGATGGGAGGTCCAACTTTGCCTTGCCAGACATGCAGGGCAACGCGCCGATGCATCCCGGCCAGGGGCCTGGCTTGTCGCTCCATGATCTCGGCGAGACGGGCGGGTCGGAAACCGTGACCCTCCTTATATCCGAGATTCCAGCGCATAACCATTCCGTGCGGGCATACACTGGCGATGCAGCGGATTCGCGTGACCCCACTTCGGTCCAGACTCTCGGAACGCCGTCCCCAGGCAATCTGTATAATCCGACAACGACAGGGCTGTCTCCCATGGCTCCTCAAGCCTTTTCGCCCACTGGCGGCGACCAACCGCACAACAACCTGATGCCCTACCTGACGCTGAACTTTTGCATCGCGTTACAAGGGGTGTATCCGCCGCGGACCTAGACTTGAAAAACCGGGTGACGGCTTCGCCTGAGACCTGATAATCCTGCACTTCAGTTGACTTCCATCGCATCTGCCCAATGGCTCATTCCGACACGTTACTTTCGTTTTCCACCTCCGTTTCTTCACGCTTTATGATCTCATCCTTCACACGCGGAACTGTCTCCGTCCTTTTGCTTTCCCTGGCCGCCGCGGCGGGTCTGCAAGCCCAGGCACCGGCCATCTCCGCCACCAAGACGGACAACCTGCCCGCTGGCACGAAGGTGAATCCAGGTGCGACGGTGACCTATACCAATACGGTCACCAATTCGGGCGCTGGTAATGCCACGGGCGTGAACTTCGCAGACCCTGACGTCAACGGAGCGACGGTGCAGATGGGCACCTTGAAAGTCTCGCCCCTCGCCTTCGATGACGTTTACACCGGCACCATCGCCTCCGGCGTGTCCATCGACACCAGTGTTGGCACCCAGTTCAGCGCCACGAGCAACGACTATGTGGGTGTTTTCAACAACGCTGCTGGCGTCCTGTCCATCGTCTCCTTTGATGCAACCTCCGCCAACGGCGGCGCGGTGTCCATGACCACCAGCGGCGCGAACGTCGGCAAGTTCACCTACACCTCTGCGGCCGGATTCACTGGAGCGGACACCTTCAACTACACGGTTAGCAACACCGGCTTCACCTCCACGGGCACGGTGCGCCTGACCGTCTCCGGTCCGGGGATGTGGTTTGTGAGTCCCAGCGGTAATGACGCGACGGGCAAGGGCACCCTGGCCGCTCCGTTCCAGACGCTGACGAAGGTGGCCACGGTGGATGCCAACACCAGCCAGCGCATCTTCATGTTCACCGGTGCCTACACCACTGGCATGACCCTGGAAGCGAACGAGCAGATCGTGGGTCAAGGCGTCGTCGGCGCCAGCTTTGATGCGGCGGTCCTTGGCATCGTGCCCGGTTCTGATTCTGCCCCCCGGCCCTCGATCAATGGCACCAAGCCCACCATCACCGCCGCTGCGGGCAATGTGATCAACTTGGCGGACAACAACACGATCCGTGGCGTCACCATCAATAGCACGGTCTCCGGCTTCGCCGTGGCGGGCAGTGCCACTCCCTCGCTCCAACTCGGCAGCACGGTCGCGGGCACCCCAGCGGCGGATACGGTGGTGAACTCCACTGGCAGCAGCACGGGCTGTCTGTCTTTGACCGGTTCCGCCACCGGCACGGTGACTGTGACGGCCCAGCTTACCGCCACCGTGGGCAGGTCGGTCAACATCACCGGTCGCACCGGTGGCACCACCTCCATCATTGGTAAAGTGACCGACAACGGCACCGGTATCTCGCTCTCCAGCAACACGGGGGCAACCTTCAACTTCCGCTGCCTCGTGCTGAACACCGGAGCAAACGGTGCTTTCGCTGCCACCGGAAGCAGCACCCTCAATATCACCAACGGATTTTCCGACAGCATCGACAACGATGGTGACGGTACCACCGATGAAGCGGATGAAGCGAATACCTGCGTCACCACCACGGGCACGTCAGTGAATTTGAACGGCGTGACCCTTGGTGCGGGCGGCCTGACCTTCCGCAGCATCAATAGCAATGGCGCGGCGAACGGCATCAAGCTGGTGAATGTCGCCTGCGGTTCCCCCGGACTCAGTGTCGTGGGTGACAACACGGGCTTTGCCAACGGCTCGGGCGGTTCGATCTCCAACACCACGGGCGGTTCCCTGGGTGACGCGCCGGTCCATGCGCTGACTTGCAGCGGGACGATTTCGTTGAAGTCGATGAACATGTCGCTTAACACGAACTGCTACTCCGGCATGTTGGTGGACAACAACGCGGGCGGCACCCTCGCGGTGAACGTGACGGGATGCACGTTCATCGGAGTCACGAGCAGCGTGGTCCAAAACAAGTCGCTGCTGCAGTTCGAAGCCGGCGCCAGCGCCAACGTCACGGCGAACGTGCAGAACTCGTATTTCAGCAGCAACCGAACCTATGGATGTTTTGCCACTGGGGCGGGGACATCGGTGATGAATGTCACGGTCAATCAGTGCGGATTCGGCACCAATGTGAACACCGGCGCTCCGGTCAATCAGCCGGGGACCACGATCACGAACCCGCCGCCTTTCAGCCTGGCAGTCACCAATGGCAGCAGTGCGCAGGTGGACTACAACATCACGAACAATACCTTCTGGGGTGCGGACGGATCACTCGGGGCCATTTACGCCGTCGCCATCAGCGGTGCTAGTACCACCGGATCGTCGCGTCTGAATGGTTCCTTCAATTTCAACAAGATCGGCAAGACCGGCGTGACGGGTTCCGGCGCGGCCAACGGTGCCGGGGCCTTGGGCTTGCTTCCTGGTACGCAGGGAGCCTTCCGGGCGACCGTGATCGGCAATGACATCCGGCAGGTCAATTCCGTAGGCATCAATTTTTTCAACAGCGCTGGCCCTGGTGCCAACAGTAGCGCGACGCTCAAGGTCAAGGGGAACACGCTTGCCGAGCCTGACACGACGGGCTCGCCGTTGTTCATGCGGGCGATCGTCGTCACACCGGGCAACAGCGGCGGTGCGAACAACCCTTGGATCGCTGAGATCGGCGATACGACCGGGTCCGCTCCCGCCAACAGGAACATCATCAGCGACGGCGGCACTGCTCCCAGCGGCCCCAATACCTGGCAGACCGGCAACTACATCCGTGTGACGAACAACAACAACACGTCGGCGCTCACCTTGCCGGGCCTCCTGCCTACCTCCGGCGCAACGGCTGCACAGGTCAATGCCTTCGTGCAGGCAGCCAACACGCTCCCGGCCAGTTCAATCAACTCAACCCTTGGGACCGCTGGCATCAACGGCGGCGCAGCGCTGCCGCTGCTCTTCGCACCGCGTGCGGTGGAGACTTCCGACTTCGGCACGCCGCCTGACTCCGTTTTGAGTGCGATTGCTTGGACCGAGGCGGCACGCGAACGCCAGATGACAGAGCCGACGCTGCCGCAGGTGGCCAGCGCCCCTGAAGCACCTGCTCCGCTCACGCAGGAGCAGCTCGATGCTCTAATCACCGCCGCGCGTGAACGCTGGGTCGCCACCGGCCTGGACGATCAACAGCGCGCCGCTCTGGACAAGGTGACCTTTGAGCTGGCCGATCTCCCAGGCTGGTATCTCGGTGAGACCGCTGGCAAGACCCTCCGCATCGACCGCGATGCCGGCGGAAATGGCTGGTTCATCGACACGACACCGATGGAAGACGGCGAGTTCGCCGGGCAGGGCTCCCGTCTCTTGAGCGCCAGCGCCACGAGCAGCTCCAGCAACCGCGTTGACCTGCTCACCACCATCCTGCACGAGATGGGCCACGGCATCGGCCTTTGCGATACTTACTCGAAGCTCCAGCGCAACAGTGTGATGTATGGCTTCCTCAGCACCGGCGAGCGCCGCCTGCCCGCCGAAGGCCAAGCCATCGGAGCCAAGCCGCATGAACACAGTGGCTCCCACTTCCTCACGGGCGCGATCAACATCGGCGTCCTGCCTCCGGGCAAGAGTGTGACCATCACCTACGACGTGATCGTCAACAACCCGCCAACCACCTCCACTCTCTCCAGCCAGGCCACCGTTTCCGGTGGCAACTTCGCCGACGTGCTGACCGATGATCGGGGCCAGCCTGTCATTGTCGCTCCTCCGACACCTGCCGAAACCAACTTGCCCGGTGCTGCCGACCCAACGGTGACGCTGATCGAGCTGCCGGACGTGAACCTTGCCGTCTCACCCACTTCCGTCGTGGAAGATGGCGCGGGCACCCTGACCTACACCTTCACTCGTCAGGGAGCCACCGGCGCGCCGCTCACCGTCAGCTTTGCCGCCAGCGGCACCGCAGCGGCCACATCGGACTACACCATCGCCTCCGGCACGGGCACGGCCAGCTTCACACCGGGCACGGGCCTTGGCACCCTCATCATTCCGATGGGTCAATCCTCCGCCACCCTCGTGCTCAGCCCCAGCGATGACCTTTCCGTCGAGGCCGATGAAACCGCTACCCTCACCGTCGTCACCGGCACCGCCTACGACGTCGGCATTGTCACCCCAGCGGCCACCGGCAGCATCCTCAATGACGACACCGATGTCTCCGTCGCCGTTGCACCCAGCTCCGTCAGCGAGGACGGGGCCACGAACTTGGTCTATACCTTCACCCGCACCGGCGTCACCGCAGGAGCGCTTACGGTGAACTTCAATGTCACCGGCAGCGCCACCACCGCCGACAGCGACTTCATCCAGACCGGCGCGGCCACTTTCAGCGACACCGCAGGCACGGTCACCTTTGCCGCGGCCTCCAGCACTGCCACTGTCACGCTCGATCCCACGGTAGACAACACCCCCGAGGCGGATGAGGGCGTGACCTTCACCCTCGTCAGTGGTGCGGGCTACACCGCCATCTCGCCCACCGCTGCCATCGGCACCATCGCCAATGACGACTCCACCGTCACTGTCGCCGTCGCCCCAGCCGCCACCGCCGAGGATGGTGTCACGAACCTCGTCTATACCTTCACCCGCACCGGCCCGAGCACCAGTGCATTGACGCTGAACTTCAACGTCAGCGGCACCGCCACGCTCGCAGGCAGCGACTACGCGCAGACCGGCGCGGCCACATACTCGGACACAGCAGGCACCATCAGCATCCCCGCCACCGCAAGCAGCGCCAGCGTCACCATCAATCCCACTGCCGACGTCACCTCCGAGGCTGACGAGACGGTGGTGCTTACCGTCGCTGCGAACGGTGCACCCGCCGCGACTGGCGGCTACACTGTCGGCACACCGAGCTCCGCCATCGGCACCATCATTGACGACGATCTCCCCCAAGTCAGCATCGTCGCCACCACGCCGACTGCGGTCGAGGGTGGAGCCACTGGGCTTTACACCTTCACCCGCACCCAGACTACCGGGGCGCAAGTGGTGAACTTCCAGCTTGATGCCGGCTCCACCGCCACCGCGGGCAGCGACTTCACGCTCAGCGGCGCGACTAGCTTCAACACCGGCACCGGCGCAGGCACCATCACCTTCGCGGACACCGTTGGAACCGCCACCGTCACCCTCACCGCCCTCGCCGAGAGCCCGAATGGAGCCGAGGCCGCTGAAACCGCCCGCCTCAATGTCGTCGCAGGCAGTGGTTACATCGCCGGAGCACCCGCGAATGCCACCGTGACCATCAATGCCAACAGCTTCCTCGTCACCACCACGGCGGACAGCGGCACTGGCTCGCTGCGTCAAGCCATCGGCAATGCGAATAGCATCGCAGGCACAGATACCATCACCTTCTCCGACGGCACTGGTGGCACGGTGAACTTCACCGACACCACGGCTGACATCATCGACCTCGCCACTGTGCTGCCGGACTTGAGCACCTCTGTCACCCTCAGCGGCACCGGAGCTGACAAAATCACCGTCCGCCGTCCCTCAGCGTCGCCTCTGTTCCGCATCTTCAATGTCGTCAGCCCCGCCGTCGTCAACCTCACCGGCCTCACCATCACCGGCGGCATTTTGAACGGCGGCAATGGCGGTGGCATAAGCAATGCAGGCACCCTCACCGTCTCAGCCTGCGCCATTAGTGGAAATGCGGCAGGCACGGGTTCAGGCGGCGGCATCGCAAATACCAGCAGGCTGACCGTGCTCGATTCCACAATCTCAGGCAATACAGCACTACAAGGCGGCGGCGTTCGGTCCAGCACTACTAGCCCGCCCTTCACCACCGCCAGCACCTTCACGAACCTGGTCAACACCACCCTCTCCGGCAACACTGTCACCGTCGGCAATGCCCGTGGCGGTGGTTTGTACAACTTCAACGGTCTCAGCTACCTCGTCAACTGCACCATCACCGGCAACAGCGCTCCGGCACCCTCTGGCAGCCCGCTGACCACCGGCGGTGGTGGCGTCGCCACCTTCAGTGATAATTCCACCGTGACCCGCTTCGCCAACACCCTGTGCGTCGGCAACACCGTCAGCGATGTGGATTTCGTCGCCAGCAGCACCAACACCAACAGCAACATCAGCCTCGGCGGCAACCTCATCGGTACGGGCAACTCCGTCGGCAATTTCGCTGGAGAAACCACCGTCGCCGCTGCCAGCACCATCCTCGCCCCCCTCGCCAACAACGGCGGCACCACGCTCACCCACGCCCTCGTTCCCGGCAGCCCCGCGCTCAACACCGGCACCAGCGTCAACGCCATCAACCCCGTGGACGCCATCTTTGGCGATGGCAACGATGTCCCCCTCACCACCGACCAACGTGGAGCCACCTTCACCCGAGCCATCGGCACGGTCGATATCGGAGCCTTCGAGCTGCAAAAATCCGTCTCCATCGCCAACCTCGCCGCCATCAGTGAAGGCAACTCCGGCACCACGGACTTCACTTTCACGATCACCCGCACCGGGCCAACGACTGGCGCAGTGGCCATGACCTACACCGTCGGCGGAGCCGCCGTGGACGCCGCAGACTTCGGCGGCACCTTGCCCACCGGCATCGCCACCATCCCGGATGGCAGCGCAACCACCACCGTGACCATCCCCGTCAGTGGCGATGTCTTGGCCGAGCTGGATGAAGCCTTCACCGTGACGCTCAGTGCGCCAGACAACGGCTACGTCGTCACCGGAGCACCTGCGACGAGCACCATCAACAATGACGACACCTTGAGCGTCACGATCAACCAAGCCGTCGCTCAGGCAGACCCATCCGGCGCTGGCAGTGACATCAACTTCACCGCCGTCTTCAGCGAGCCTGTGACCGACTTCGATGACGCCGCCGACGTGACCCTCACCGGCACCCCGGGCGCTACGACGACCCTCATCACCGGCGGACCGACCACTTACAATATCGCTGTCAGTGGTATGACAGGCTCAGGCACCGTGATCGCCAGCGTCCCCGCCACTGTGGCACTCAGCGCCGGTAACGCCGGTAACGTCGCTTCCTCCAGCACGGATAACACCGTCACCTATGACAGCGTCGCGCCCGCCCTCGCCACCGCCATCACCTTCAGCGACACCGCACTCAAGATCGGCGACACCTCCACCGTGACCTTCACCTTCACCGAGGCCATCACCGGCTTCACCGAAGCCGATGTAACCGTCCAGAATGGCACCTTGTCCACGCCCAGCAGCAGCAACGGCGGCATCACCTGGACCGCCACCCTGACGCCAAACACGGGCGTCACCGATGCAACGAACTTCCTGACCCTGGCCAATACCGGCTATTCAGACGCAGCAGGCAACACAGGCGTCGGCACCAACAGCAGCGACAACTACGAAGTGGACACCGTGCGGCCAACCGTCGCCAGCATCTTCATGGCTGACACCGCCCTCACCGTGGGCGAGACCAGCCTCGTCACCATCACCTTCAGCGAGGCCGTGACTGGCTTCGACAATGCGGACCTCACCATCCCCAACGGCAACCTCACCAACGTGACCAGCGGCGATGGCGGCACCACCTGGACGGCGACCTTCACCCCGACCGCCGGCGTCATTGACGCCACCAACGTCATCACTGTCGACAAGACCGGCATCACCGACCTCGCAGGCAATGCCGGCATCGGCACCACGGACAGCGGCAACTTCACGATTGATACCCTAGCTGTCACCCTCGCCGCCACCAACACCACGGCGGAGGAAAGTGGAGCCACTGGCCTCTACACCTTCACGCGGAACAACAGCAGCGGTGACATGACGGTGAACTTCCAGCTCGATGCCAGCAGCACCGCCACCGCAGCCACGGACTTCACCCTGACCTCCAGCGGCACCCTGACCTTCACCGCAGGCACCGGCGCAGGCACAATCGTCATCCCGAATGGCCAAACCACCGCCACCGTCGTCCTCACGGCCCTCACCGAGTCCGTAAACGCCGCCGAAGCCGATGAAACTGCCCGCCTCAATGTCGTCGCTGGCAGCGGCTATGCCATCGGCACCCCAGCGGATGCCACCGTCACCATCACCGAGAATGGCTTCCACGTCACCACCACGGCGGATAGCGGCACAGGCTCGCTACGTCAGGCTGTTTTGAATGCCAACAGTATCGCCGGCACGGACACGGTCACCTTCTCTGACGGCACGGGTGGCACGGTGAACTTCACTGACTCCACGGCTGACATCATCGACCTCGCCACCGTCCTGCCAAACCTGACGACCGACATCAACATCAACGGCACCGGCGCAGACAAGCTCACCGTGCGTCGTCCTTCAGGCGCAGCTACCCAATTCCGCATCTTCAATGTGGACAGTAGCACTGTGGTCAATGTCAGCGGGCTCACCCTCACGGGTGGCGATTCTAACAACTCCACTGGCGGTGGTATCTTCAGCGTAGGCAATCTCACTCTGACCGCTTGCGTCATCAGCGGCAACACTGCGGGCAACTCACAAGGCGGCGGAATCTATTTCAACGGCTTTGCCAATGGCAGACTGACCGTTCGGGATTCCACCATCAGCGGCAATACCGCGAACAAGGCTGGTGGCGTCTATTCTGGCACCTCCAATCCGCCCTTCAATTCTGCCAGCACGGTCACAATCCTGATCAATACCACGCTTTCGGGCAACACGGTCAGCGGCAGCAATTCCGTTGGCGGCGGTTTCTTTAACGAGAATGGCCTCAGCTACCTGGTGAACTGCACCCTTACCGGCAACAGCGCCCCTGCACCATCAGGCAGCCCCTTGACCACTGGCGGCGGCGGTGCCGCCACGTATGGTGACAATCTAACAGTGACCCGCTTCGCAAATACCCTCTGCGTGGGCAACTCCGGCTCCGATGTGAACTTCGTTTCCGGCAACACCAACAGCAACATCAGCCTCGGTGGCAACCTCATCGGCATGGGTAACTCCGGCGCCAACTTCCCGGGCCAAACCACCGCCGCGACCGCCAACACCATCCTCGGCCCGCTGGCCAACAACGGCGGCCCGACTCTGACCCACGCACTCATCGCAGGCAGCCCAGCGCTCAACACCGGCACCATCGTCAACGCCACCAACCCCACCGACGCCATTTTTGGCGATGGCAATGACGTGGCCCTCACCTCCGACCAGCGCGGCACCGGCTTCACCCGCGCCATCGGCCCCGTCGATATCGGAGCCTTCGAACTGCAAAAATCCGTCTCCATCGGCAACCTCGCCGCCATCAGTGAAGGTAACTCCGGCACCACGAACTTCGTCTTCACCATCACCCGCACCGGCCTTACCGCTGGCGCTGTGGCCATGACCTACACCGTCGGCGGAGCCGCCGTGAACGGCACCGACTTCGTCGGCGGCACCCTGCCCACCGGCACCGCCACCATCGCCGACGGCAGCGCCACCACTACCGTGACCATCCCGGTCAGTGGAGACTCCACGGTGGAGCCAAACGAAGCCTTCACCGTCACCCTCAGCGCCCCGGACAACGGCTATGTCGTCATCGGCGCACCTGCGACGAGCGCGATCAACAACGATGACAGCGCCACCGTCACCCTCGCCAAGGTCACCGACGGCACCGAAGCGGGCACCAGCGCCCTCTTCCGCGTCACGCAGACCGCTGCGAGCAGCACCGACACCACATTGAGCTACACCGTTGGTGGCACCGCCACATCCGGCACGGACTTCACCGCTCTGAGCGGCTCGGTCACGATTTTGGCCGGACAACTGACCGCTGACATCAGCGTGGCCATCACCGATGATCGACTCGTCGAGGGCACGGAAACCCTTTCACCCACGCTCACCGGCATCACTGCAGGTAGCTCCGCAGTGAGCCTGGGTTCCACCCTCACCGCCACGGCAGACATCACCGACAACGACATTGCCACGCTCAGTTTCTCCACTGGTCCCGCCAGTGCTTCAGAGAGTGCTGGCACGCAGAACGTCGGCACCACGCTCTCCATCAACGCCACCGGCACTGGCTCCATCGGCCTCGCCACGAACGGCGTGCATTTTTATCTGCAAGGGATGTGCTTCGTCAGCACCAACGAAGGTTGGATGGGCGGCGCAAACAATCTTGGCAGCTACGCGAAAGGATTCATCCGAACGACCAACGGCGGCGCGAACTGGTTCACGGCTGGCTACTCCAACACCTATTTGATGAACCGCATCCGGTTTCAAAGCCCGACATTCGGTTACGCCTCAGGTGCAAACCTTCACCTCTACACCGTTCCGCTTACGCTCAC
>JANOBS010000513.1:0-1510 GCA_031411755.1 Luteolibacter sp.
AGCTCGCCAACGACGGCAAGCTTTCCGACCCCGCGATCCTCCGAGGCGAGGTCCTGCGCATGCTCGCCGATCCCAAGGCGGAGGCGCTTTCCCGCTACTTCGGCGGACAATGGCTCGGCTTCGATGAACTCCGCGAGGTCGCCGAGCCCGATCCGAAGCGTTTCCCCACCTTCACTCCCGGCCTGCGTAGCGCGATGTACCGCGAATCAGTCGACTTTTTCTCCAACCTCATCCGCGCCAACCGCCCGGTCACCGATCTCGTCTCCGCCGACTACACCTTCGTCAACGAGGAGCTGGCCACCCACTACGGCATCACCGGCGTCAGCGGTCCCCAGATGCGGAAGGTTGCCCTCACCGACCCGAACCGCGGCGGCGTGATCGGCCAGGCCTCGATCCTCACCACCACTTCGATGCCACTGCGCACCAGCCCGGTGAAGCGCGGGAAATGGATCCTCAACAACCTCCTCGGCACGCCGCCTCCACCTCCGCCGCCGAATGCCGGAGTGCTGCCTGCCGACGACAAATCCGCCGCCAAACTCTCCTTTCGCGAGCAGCTCGAGCAGCACCGCAAGCAGCCGAACTGCGCCGGATGCCATGAAAAAATCGACCCGCTCGGCTTCGGGTTGGAGAACTTCGACGCCATCGGCCGCTGGCGCAGCACCGATGCCAATGGCAAGCCCGTCGACTCCCTCGCGCGACTCCCCGGCGACATCACTTTTTCCAATCCCTCCGAGCTCAAAAAGCTGCTCCTCGGTTCCGACGAACTCTTCCTCCGAAACATCGCCCGCAAGCTCCTCGCCTACGCTCTCGGACGTCCGCTTGAATACTACGACGAACCTGTCATCGTGGACCTTGTGAAAAAGCTGCGGCAGAACGACCTGAAAATGCAGTCGCTCATCCTCAGTATCGTCGAGTCCCATCCCTTCCAGAACCGCAGCGCGAAGAGATGACCTCTTCTCTTGAGTCTTGAATCTTGACCTCTTGAATCTCCGACCATGTCGAATCTGAACCTCCAGAAATGGCTCATTCCACGCCGCAGCTTTCTCCGCGGTGCCGGTGCCACGCTTGCACTGCCTTTTCTGGAGGCAATGAGTCCGCTGCGAGCGGCGGGCCTCAGTGGGGGATCGTTTCCGGTCCGCATCGGCCTCCTCTACATGCCGAATGGCGTCCGCGCCGACCGCTGGACGCCCGAAGGCGACGGCTCGCGCTTCAAGCTTTCGCCGATTCTCTCGCCGTTGGAAAAACATCGTGAGGACCTGCTGATTTTCACCGGCCTACAAAACAAGGCGTCCTTCACCGGCGACGGCCACTACGTGAAAACCGCAGGCTGGCTCACCGGCACCACGATCACCAAGACCACCGGCTCCGACATCAACGCCAACGGCGTGTCGATGGACCAGATCGCCGCCGCGCAGATCGGGAACAGCACCAAGCTGCCCTCGCTGGAACTCGGCACCGAGCCGATCACCTCCGGCATCGACACCAACGTCAACTACACCCGCCTCTACGG
>JANOBS010000514.1:0-1108 GCA_031411755.1 Luteolibacter sp.
GATCGAGACACCTTCGCCGATCGCGGCGGAGGCTTCACCACTGAGGGCTTCGTATTGATAGAACTTCGCGGCGGAGAATTTCGCAGCGAGTTCCTTCGAAAGACGGTTGCGGGTCGGGGAATCATCCGCGCCGAAGACGAAGCCGATCTTGGCGGACTTGTCCTTCGCCAACGCGGCGATCACGGCGTCGAGATCCTCACGGCTGGCCTTCTGGCCGCTCTTCAGGATCGTCCGGGAGCGGGAAGGAGAATAGAGATCGAGAACCGAAGCCTGGGCGAAGGCATCAGTGCCGGTGCCGTCCGGGTGCAGGGTGTTCGGAGCCAGCTTGGTCGGGCGGCCTTCAAAGGTCGTCACCACCAGCGGGGTCGCCCCACCGGAACGCGGCATCGAGGACGCATAGTAAAGAGCCTTTCCTGGAATGATCCACTCGGGAGCCTGGGCGTATGGGACGATGTAGGTCTCGGGGCGGCGGCAGGCAGCCATGCCGAAACCGGCAAGCGCGGTCGAGGCGCCCATCAGTTTCAGGAACGAACGTCGGGAGGTTTCCATGTCCGCTTCTCCGGACATCTCGGCGGCCCCGCGCGGAAATTCGCGGGTCAGCCAGGAGCGGAAGCTCGGGGTATCCTCGAGTTGACCCACGGTGCGCCAGGAAACCGTGGTTTCTCCTGCTGGCACTTCGGGGTGTTGCAAAATTCGCTTGCTCATGTCGGCGTCCGGAAATCGGGTGAAAGGGAAATGATCAATGGTGGCAGGTGGCGCAGGAGACCTTCGGTTTGACCTGCCAATGCTCCTTGAGTTTGAGGCCAAGTTCCTCGGTCGTCTTCACTCCGAGGGCGGCGCCGTGCTCTTTGACATACTTGTCGGCGTCATACTTGAGATTGAAGACCTCCTCCAGCGGGCGGAGCTTGGTTTCCGGTGCGCGGTGGCACTCGAGGCACCAGCCCATCGAGTGGTTTTCCGCCTGATAGACGACTTCCATCTGATCGACCCGACCGTGACAGCTCTGGCAGGAAACCCCGCGATTTACGTGGGCGGAGTGATTGAAATACACGTAGTCGGGCGACTTGTGAACACGCACCCACTGGATCGGCTTGCCGTCGTATCCGGG
>JANOBS010000515.1:0-6686 GCA_031411755.1 Luteolibacter sp.
CGTCGCGAACGCCAAACACCCGCATTTACGCCAGCCCCGACAGCGGCCTTGCGCATGGCGTTGGGATGGTAAACATGAGGATGTCTCCCTCAACGATCCGGTCTTGTAACCAGCCTCAGACATCTGCTGCATTTTCGGACAGATTCCTCACATCACCGTTTTCACCGGGATTGTCCCGATCCAGCCTCGTCAGCCGACTCCATAATTGGGATTAATCCCTGACTTCCAGTCGATTAACCTTCCAAATCACTTCATTCATCCAGGCAACTAGCGGCTTCTCCCGTGCTGGATCGAATCGGAAAAGCGACACCTGACTCCAGCACCCGTCATCCGGCTGAGAAATCGGTTTTTCACCCCTCGTAGTTCGCCACCACACTTTTGCCCCGGTTCCCTCACTTTCCTTGGCTCACACCTTTCCTCACCTCCGACCCTCCATGAAGCGATTGCTTGTCCCACTCCTCGCCACGGCTCTTGCCGTCTCCGCCTCGGCGGCTCCCCTGCGCGTCTTCATCCGCGGTGGTGAAAAATCCCACGGTCCGAACGCCCACGAGCACGAGCGCTTTCTCAACGACTGGAAACCTCTCCTCACCCAGCGCGGAATGGTCGTCGATGGTGCGAAGGCCTGGCCGACCGCCGAGCAGCTCGCCAAGACCGACGTCCTCGTCATGTATGCTCAGGAAGGCGGCAACGCGACGCCCGAACAGAAGGCCAACCTCGATGTCTTCACCAAGCGCGGCGGCGGCCTCGTCGTCATTCACACCGCCGCCGTCTCGAATGATCCGGTCTGGTGGAAATCCGTGATCGGCGGAGCCTGGGTGCAGGGAAAGACGAAGTGGAAGGAAGGCCCGATGGATCTCTACTACGTCGAGAACCAACGCATCGGCGAACAACACCCGATCACCAAGGGCGCGTCGAATTTCCACATCGACGATGAAATCTACTACGACATGGACCTCTCCCCGGAGATCCGCGTGCTGGCCACCAGCTACACGCCGAACGTCCCCGGCGGAAAGAAACCGGTCGAGGGCGGAAAGGCGACCATCTACGACATCCAGCCGATGATGTGGGCCTACGAAAAGGAGAACTACCGCGCCTTTGTCACCATTCCCGGCCATCTCTACTCCACCTTCGAGCAGCCGTTCTATCGTGGCATCCTGATGCGCGGCATCGCCTGGGCGGGCAAGCGCCAGAACGTCGATGAATTCAGCAAGCCGGAGGAGATCGCCGCCCTGACCTACCCGGAAGGCGGACCACAGCGCCCTGCCGACACCCTCAAGGCGCTCGAGATCCATCCGGATTTCACCATGAAACTCGTCGCCAGCGAGCCGCTGATCACCAAGCCGATGAACTTCGACTGGGACCCTTCCGGCCGCATGTGGGTCGCGGAAACCCCGGAGTATCCGAACGGTCGGCGCGGCATGCGGCCCGACTATCGCGGTAAGGAATGGAAGGACCACGGCGGAGTCGATCCCGAGCCCGGCAAGCAGGATCGCAAGGCTCTCGACAAGATCAGCATTCTTACAGACACCGATGGCGACGGCATCGCCGACAAGAAGGAGATCTTTTATGAAGGCCTCGAACTCGTCACCGGCCTCGTCTTCCACAAGGACGGTGTGATCGTCACCCAGGCGCCGGACATCCTGTGGCTGCGCGACACCGATCACGACGGCAAGGCCGACAAGGTCGAGAAGCTCTACACCGGCCTCGGCACCGGCGACACCCACGCCGTCATCAACAATCCCCGCTGGGGCTGGGACGGCTGGATCTACGCCACCCACGGCTACAGCGCTGGAAAGGTCACCTCTGCGGATGGCTCGAAAGCCTTTGGAAACATCGGCTCCGGGGTCGTCCGATTCAAACCGGACGGCAGCGCCTTCGAACAATACTCGTCCAAGGGCGGCAATACCTGGGGCCTCGAAATCACCGCCGACAACCGCGTGATGTGGACCCAGCCGACCAGCGGCCAGCTTCTCATGGAAACGGTGCTGCCCGAGTATGCGCTCTCTCGCGGCAAAGTCGGCAGCACGGCCAGCTACAACGTCGTGGAGAAATCGGGGCCAACCTTTCCCGCGATGTCGTGGGACCAGCAAGCCTACCGCCAGATCGACTGGGTCGGCTCCTTCACCGCCGCCGCCGGCTGCGTGGTCTATGATGGCGGTTCGTGGCCCGAGGAATACAACGGTGACTACTTCACCACCGAGCCGACGATCAACATCGTCCACCACGCCCGCCTCACCCCGCAGGGCACCAGCTCCACCTTCCACAAGCTCCCTGGTCGCGAGGAAACCGAGTTCATCCGCAGCAAGGACATGTGGTGGCGCCCAATCGAGGTCCGCGTCGGTCCCGATGGCGCGATGTATGTCGGCGATTTCTACAACCAGGCCGTCATCCACAACGACACCCGTGGCCCGGATCACAACGGCGTGAACGCCGCGGTTAGACCCGACCGCGACCACTACTTCGGCCGCATCTGGCGGGTGGATCAGAAGGACGCGAAGAAGCTGGCCGTGCCGGATCTTTCAAAGGCTTCGCTGGATGAATTGATCAAGCAATTGGCACACCAAAACCGGGCCGTGCGAATGACGGCATCTCGTCTTCTTCGTGAGTACTTTGAGGGGCAGAGTCCGGAAACCGATAAAAACAAAATAAGATCAACCTTTCAGCGATGGCTTGCCAGTAACTGGTCAAAGCTGGACTCGCAGGCGAGAGTAGCCGCGTTGTGGACCGCGCACATGACGGGCGCGATTGATCCAGAGACGTTCGCCGTCGCCGTCGCCGACAAACAGGCCGAGGTGCGGCGGAACGCAGCACTCATCGCTGAAGATCGAATAGGCTACTCTTCGGCGGGTATCGCACGAACTGTGTTCTCGTGGGGGGCTGAGAAGGTCGTCCCGTTGATCAACGACAGCGACGCTTCGGTGCGTCTGGCGGCATTGCGCTCCCTTGCCGCAGTGAGTCTGACCGATGAGAGCGCGCAGCGACTGATCGCGGTTTGGCCCAAGCTGGACGACGACTTCCAGAAATCCGCCGCCATCGGTGCCGCTTCGCGAAATCCTTCTGCCGCCATTGCCGCCGCGCTCGACAGTCCGGATCCCGCCGCTCTATCGCCTTTGGTGAATGTATTGACCCGGTCACTCACCAATCCTGACGAAGCCGCCAAGCTCGTCATTTCGCTCGCCACCAAACCCGCCGCCGCTGATCCGCTCAAGGCGAGCATCCTCGACAGCCTTTCGAAAAACGTGGTCGACTCCCCGGCTCTCACACCCGCTCTCACAGAAGCCCTCGGCAAGCTCCTCTCCAGCGGAGCCAGTGGCAGTGCGCTTCCATTAGCCGTGAGATGGGATCATTCCGGCTCGCTCAAGCCCGTGATCGAACGCATGACCCGCGAGCTGTTCACCAAGCTGGAAACCGGCAGCGACGATTCCCGTTTCGCCGCCGCTCAGGGACTGCTTGGACTTCGCAGCGTCGTGGCCGAGGCCTTGCCTGCCGTCATCAAGGCCGCCACCGGCTCCGCTTCTCCCGCACTCAAGCGCCAGCTCATCACCGCCCTCGGAGCCACCGGCGATCCGACCGTCGGCACGATGCTTGCCGCTTCATTTGGAAAGCTCCCGTCCGAAGCCCAGGGCGCTGCATTTGAAGTCTTGCTCCAGCGCTCGGATTGGTCCCTTGCATTGATCGAGGCCGCAAAATCGAAGCAGGCCGATCTAACACTTCTCGGACCGGCGAACCTCGCCCGACTCCGCACCTATCCGGACGGAGCCGTCGCCAAGGCCGCGAACGCCTACCTCGACGAACTCATGGGCCCGGCTCTGAAAGCCAAGGCCGAGGCGCTCGCGAAACTCACGCCGATCGTCGAACAGCCCGGCGACGCCGAAAAGGGCAAGGCGCTCTTCACCTCCGCCTGCGCCACTTGCCACAATCTTAACGGCAATGGTGCCGACGTCGGACCGGGCCTAACAGGCATGGGCTCGCATGGTCCGGCAGAACTGCTGACGGCGATCATTGATCCGAACCGCGAGGTCGATCCCTCCTTCGTCGCCTGGAACATCGAGACCAAGGACGGCAAGTTCCACTCCGGTGTCATCGCCCGTGAGAACCCGACCAGCCTCATCCTGAAAAGCCTCGCCGGCCAGGAAGAGATCCGCATTTCCGAAATCAAGAGCCGCGTGAACACCGGTCGCTCGCTGATGCCGGAGGGCTTCGAGGGCCTCGGCGGCGAGACCCTCCGCGACATCCTCGCCTACATCTGCGGCGGCGATGCCCAGAAGTTCCGCACCGTCGATCTCCGCAGCGCCTTCACCGCCGACACCCGCAAGGGCCTCTACGCCTCAGAGGAAACCAAGAGCGACACCCTGCCGTTCAAGAGATTCGGAAACGTCGAGGTTGAATTCATTCCCTTCAACATCATGGATCCGGCCAAGAGCCTGAACGGCAACAACGTCATCGTGCTCAAGGGCGGCGGCGGCGGCAGCTTCTCCGGAAAGCTTCCGCAGCGGGTCGAGGCAAAGCTCGGCGGTTTCAAGGCCAACCGCCTGCACTTCCTCGGTGGCGTCACTGGCTGGGGTTACAAGGACGGCGGCGAAGTCTCTCCGGTCATGAAGGTCACCGTCGTTTACACCGATGGCCAGACCGAGGAACTGGTCCTCCAGAATGGCGTCGAGTTTTCCGACTACTTCAATCGTGTCGAGGTCCCCGGCTCGAAGTTCGTGAATCTCCTCACCGATCATCAGGTTCGCTTTTTCACCAAGGCCCTGAAACGCAGCGCGGCCATCGACAAGCTGGTCCTCGAAAGCTACGCCACCGGAATCGCGCCGACCACCGTCGCGATCACCGCCGAGCTGGCCGATGCGAACGCCGCGCCGGTCGTGACGCCCGACAAGTCGACCTCATCCACCGGCTTCAAGGCGCAGTTCAACGATCCCGTTCCGCAGCCACCGGAGAAGGCCAAGGGCCCGCGCGTCCTTCTCATCGGCGGCGGTTCGTCGCATGACTTCGTGAAATTCTTCGGAGCCACCGACAAGGCCACGCTGGCCCCAACGGTCGGCTGGGTGGACTTCACGCAGAACCTCAACGGCATCGGCCCGATCCTGAAGAACCTCGACGTCATCGTGCTCAGTGCCAACCAGCCGATCTCTCCTGAAACCCAGAAGCAGCTCATCGACTTCGCCAATGCCGGCAAGGGCCTCATCGCCCTCCATCCCGGCACCTGGTATGCGTGGGGAAATTTCCCGCAATGGAACAAGGAAATCGTCGGCGGCGGCACCCGTGGACACGACGCCCTGGGCAATTACACCGTCAAGGTCACCAAGCCCGAGCATCCCGTCATGAAGGGCGTCAGCGCCTCCTTCGACATCGTCGACGAACTCTACAACCACCAACCCGATGCCGCTGGAAACCCCAGCGAAGTCCTCGCCGAATCCCTCAGCGCAAAGACCGGCAAAACCTTCCCGCAGGTCTGGATCGTCAAGCATCCGAAAGCCCGCATCGTCGGCATCACCCTCGGCCACGACGCCCGCGCCCACGACCTCCCGGACTACCAGACCCTGCTGAAGAACGCGGTGAAGTGGGTTTCGGAGAAGTGACGTAAATCCAGCTTCAAGGTGGCTTCAGTCACTTTCATCTGTCCGCCAAATGATTATCCACGAGAACGACTGGCGTCGCCTCATGCTTAATTTTCATACTCTTGATGAACTCTCGGAATGTTACCGAAACAATGATACGGTGTGGAAACCCATGAACAAGCCGTCCATTGATTTCGTAATCCCTTCCCACCATTTCTCTAGTGCAGGCAAAGTCAAAATCACCAATAGCCTCAATGTCTTTTCGAGCAAATTGAAGAATCGGAGGCTCATAAGGACCGTCAAGATAGACCTTCAATCCATTTAAGCCCTCGGTGCCAATTCCAACAGGCAGCAAGCACTCAGGCATTTTGATATTTGACTGAACCGCATAGAACCGCCCTTTAGCTTTCAATGGATTATCAAAAGGCATTTCTTTGAATTCGATCCCCTTGAATTCACAACTACTGAGTATCTCACGACCCTCGTCATTGCAAAGGAGTGGGAAAAATCCAAATTTTGTGGCAAATATCGTAGCCCACCCTTTTGAGGGCGATTTGATGGATTTGATATTTAATAATTCGTCTTGGGGAAAGTGATCATTCACTCCTCCCCAGCAGAAATCAAAATATTCACTTTTTAGATAATCAGATTTTTCAAATTTCCGATTAATTTTATAAGCAAACTCGGTGTCAGAATCGGCACCTAAAAGAAGCATTCTCGGCACAGGCTTTAATCCATACCTTTCGAATCTGTTCAGCAATTCAGGAAGCTTCTGACATTCTTCATCAAAACTGATAATTATTTCCGAATCAGTCATCGAACTTGGAGAATCAAACAATAAGTTTTCATCCTTGACCCACCGTGATAATTCATAAAAATGATCTTCCGACAACTGCGGGCGGCAGGAATAACGCCCTCCTTTTTTAAATATGTTAATATGAACGATGTTTTTCATTTAAATTAAAATACTTTAAGAGTTCAGGCCCAAGCCCTTTGGAGAACCAGCCGCCGTTACGGCAGGATATCCGGATAGATCCCAGGATCACTGCCTGGAATCTCGATGGCTCCGCAGGCTTTGAAGTAGAATTCCTTCGGGCCGACTCCGCCGATGATGGCGTAGGCGTG
>JANOBS010000516.1:0-1766 GCA_031411755.1 Luteolibacter sp.
GGCACCCTGTGATGGAACTGATTTCATATGCGCGCTTCCTGAGGAGCCCGGTGCGGTAATTCCGCACGCCGGGATCTGCGAGGGGGGCGCCGGGTGAAACCGGCGTCCCTACCTCAATATGCTAAAACCAGAAACATTCGCGACGCGCTGGCAGCATGAAGTTGTCGCCAAGGAGCCCGAGATGATCCGTGACGACACGATGTTGATCGCTTGTCCTGCGGGGAGTGCTGCCTTGGCGTTGATTCCTGAAGACGCCGCACGATTCCTAGTGGATGCAGGATTACCCAAGAGTTGCGCGCCGTTTCTCTCGTTTGACGAGGTGGGTAAGGGCTTGCCCAAGTTAACCACGGTCTGGCGTCTCGATGGTGTTTCCGGCGTTGATACTGATTTCTTGAGTCGATACCACACTTTGGGATCGGACGGTGCTGGCAATCCCCTATGCATCGATACCCAAGAGATGGGGAAGGTTTTCATGGTGGATCATGACGATGCGTTCCGGTCTCGTCGGTTGGTCGCGTCGAGCATTCCGCAATTGGCCGAAGCGCTTCTGATCATTCAGACCCAACCCCGCGAACATTTCCAGAGACTCTTTGAGGATATTGACCCTGCTGCTTGTGGCGATGATTCGTTTCTGCCATGTGAAGTCGCCATGCTAATCGAAGAAGCATAACAAGCCGCGTCATGACAACCACTACCAGCCGCCCTGTTTCGATGATTTCTCGTAACTACAACCCTAACCGTGATCGACGCGCGCCGCCGCTGGTAGTGGTGCATGCGCTCATCGTTCGGCAAATTATCGAGAGATGAAACAAAGCAAAATCGCCAATCAAATATTGAACATGATCGACGACAAGAAGCGTAAGACCACGCTTCTCAAGGTCATGTTGCTTTTTGTCACATCATTCATTGTGTATATGTGGGCGAATCAGTGGGAGTCGCCGATCGCTATTATTCCGCGAACATTTTTTGGTGTCCTAATCGGATATTTTCTAGTGAATCTACAGAGCATCCGCCTTTACCCGCGGATCAGGCATTACTTCGACATTGACGTATTGAGACGTGATGCAGAGGGCGGTCCTCCACCGCTTCCGAGTGATTCAGGAGAAGAACGCTGACAAGCCGCGCCAGAGCAACCCCTACCAGCCGCCCTGTTTCGATGATTTTCCGTAGCTCCAACCCAAACCCCGCGTTCAACGCTCGCTCCCGCTGGTGGGGTTGCCTGCGCTCTGGACGCTCGGCTGAGAACTCTCCTCAATCATTAGCATGAACACCGTCACCAAACTTGTCATCCTTACCGCGCTCGTTGTCAGCAGCGTGTTTGGCGGGGAGGAAAACCCCACGAAACAGGAGATCGAAGCCATGCTCAGGGAGAAGGGGTCGTATGAATACAACCTTCTGGGCAAGAGGCTTCTGCGTCCCATTGATGATGGTGTGCTTAAGCTCCTCGCTGCACAGCCTGAGAAATCCCGGGATCACGATTACATCCTTACCACTTGGCTCGTACGCATCGCAGCCGAGGCGGATCGCAAGTATCTGTGGTTGCTAGACAGCAAGGGATTGCGGACTGACGGGAATCCATTTAACGAGGAGATTGGAGCGATTCTCCTCGCCTACGATTACAACGTGAACGGCAACCAAAAATCTTTGGACGCCCTGTTGGGCAGCTTGCGGAAGTCGATGAAGGAACACGGGACGTGGGGGCTTCCTCAACTCTTTGCCTTGGCAGCGGTCAACGAGTGGAATCAATGCAGGCAGGTTTTTGGTTC
>JANOBS010000517.1:0-26282 GCA_031411755.1 Luteolibacter sp.
TGATCAGGTTCTGCGCGGCGACGAGGGTGACGGAGGTTTTCCCATCCTTGGTCGCATCCGGATCGCCGGTGTTGGTGAGACCGGTTGGCAGGGAAGTGGAATCGACGACGACCTGATAGGTGCCGGGAATGAGGCCGCTGATCAGGTAGTTTCCTGAAACGTTCGTGGTGGCGAAGGGCTCGTTGGCGTCGCGGGTGCCGTTGGCATTGCGATCGAGGAAGACCTTCACTCCAGAGAGCACGGGCTCGGTGCCTCCCTTGGTGCCGTTGCCGTTTTGATCGAGCCAGACGGTGGTGCCGATCGAGGCGTTACCTTGGTAGCCGAAGTTGGTAGTCGTGTTGCTCTGACCAGCGGTGAGCGTGACGTCAGTCCGGCCGTTCTTCGTGGCATCCGGATCGCCGGTGTTGGTCACCCCGGCTGGCAGCGAGGTGGTATCCACGGCGATGGAGTAGGTGCCTGCTGGCAGGCCGGTGAGGGAGTAGATGCCGAAGGCGTTGGTGGTGGCGAAGGGCTCGTTCGCCTGGCGGACGCCGTCGTTGTTCAGGTCGATGAAGACCTTCACGCCGGAGATCGGGAGCTCGGTGGCGTCCTGGATGCCATCGCCGTTGAGGTCGTTCCAGATCGTGCTGCCGATCGAGCCGATGCCTTGATAGCCGAAGTCAGCGGTCGTCAGGGATTGGGCGGAAGCCAGTGTGACGGAGGTTTTTCCATCCTTCGTCGCATCTGGATCACCCGTGTTGGTCGAACCGGACGGCAAGGTGGTGCCATCCACGGTGACGAGGTAGGTGCCGGGAGTGAGGCCGTTGATGGTGTAGGCTCCCGAGGAATTCGTGGTGGCGAGGGGCTCGTTGCTTTCGCGGGTGCCGTTGCTGTTGAGGTCGAGGTAAACGACCACGCCCGCGAGAGGGATTTCCGTGGAGTCCTGCGTGCCGTTGCCGTTCGCATCGATCCAGCCGTAGTCGCCAATGCTGGCGTTGCCCTGATAGCCGAAGATCGGCGTGGTGTTGGTGGCTCCGGCGGTGACGGTGACCGTGGTCTTGTTGTCCTTCGTCGCATCAGCATCAGCGGTCTGGGTCACGCCGACTGGCAGTGTGGCGCTGACGACCACGACGCTGTAGCTTCCTGGAATGAGGCCGGTGAAGCTGTAGGCTCCGGTGCTGCTGGTCGTGGTCTGCGGCTCATTTGTCTGGCGGATGCCGTCGCTATTGTAGTCGAGGAAGACCGTGACGCCGGAGATGCCGGGCTCGCCGGAGGTTTGGGCACCACTGGCATCGCGATCAAGGAAGACGATGGCGCTGATCGCGCCGTTGCCCTGATAGCCGAAGTCGCTGGTGGTGTTAGGAACACCGGCCGCCAGCGTGACGGAGGTTTTTCCGTCCTTGGTCGCGTCCGGATCGCCGGTGTTGGTGGTGCCGGAGGGCAAGCTGGTGGTGTCCACGGCGACCGTGTAGCTGCCTGGGATCAGGCCTGTGATGGAGTAAGCACCGGAAGCATTCGTGGTGGCGAAAGGCTCGTTGGCGTCGCGGGTGCCGTTGGAATTGAGATCGATGAAGACCTTGATGCCGGACATCGGCTTTTCAGTCAGGCCCTGCGCTCCATCGCCGTTGGCATCGTTCCAGACGTAATCGCCGACGCTGGCATTTCCTTGATAACCGAAGTCGGCGGTGGTGAGCGCCTGGCCGGAGGTGAGCGTGACGGAGGTCTTGTTGTCCTTCGTCGCATCCGGATCGCCCGTCTGCGTCACACCGCTTGGCAGCGTGGTGCTATCCACGGCGATGGTGTAGGAACCAGCCGCGAGACCACTGATCAGGTAGTTTCCTGAAGCATTCGTGGTGGCGAATGGTTCGTTGGAATCGAGGGTGCCGTTGGCGTTAAGATCGATGAAGACCTTCACGCCGCTGAGGGAGAGATCCGTGGTGTCCTGGATGCCGTCGCCATTGAGATCGTTCCAGACGCGGTCGCCGATACTGGCATTGCCCTGGTAACCGAAGTTGACCGTGTTGAGGGCCTGAGAGGCGGTGAGGGTGACGGTCGTTTTTCCGTCCTTGGTCACGTCCGGATCACCCTTGATCGTGACACCGGCAGGAAGTGTGGTGGTGTCAACGACCACGTTGTAGGTGCCAGCAATCAGACCGCTAATGAGGTAATTGCCACTGGAGTCCGTAGTGGCGAACTGCTCGTTGGCATCGCGGGTGCCGTTGGCATTGAGGTCGAGGAAGACCTTCACGCCGGCGAGTCCCGGATCGGTGGCGGCTTTCGTGCCGTCGCCATTGAGGTCGTTGTAGATGTTGGTGGCGATGGAGGCACTGCCGACATAGCCGAAATCGACATCCGTGCGAGCCTGGCCGGGCGTGAGGATCACGCTGGCTTTGTGAGGAGTGCCGATGCCGTTGAGGTCGTACGTCGGGGTGACACCGGCGGGCAAAGTCGATGTGTCGATGGCCACAGTCCAGGTGCCGTCCGGCAAGTTGGAGATGAGGTAGTTTCCATTCGTATCAGTCAGCGCGAAGGGCTCGTTGGCGTCTGCGGTGCCATTGTTGTTTTGATCGATGAAAACCTTCACGCTGGAAATCCTGCGGTCGGTGGCATCGAGCACGCCGTCGGCATTGACGTCGAGCCACACAGTGTCGCTGACGGAAGCTGTGCCACGATAACCGAAGTTCGCAGTGGTGTTGTCAAGAGCGGCGCGGGTGAGTGTGATGGAGGTCTGTCCATTCTTCGTCGCATCCGGATCGACCACGACGGTCGTGAGTCCGGCGGGCAGGGTCGTCGTATCGACCTTGATGTTGTAGGTCGTGCCAGCGACCGCGACGGGTAGATTGTAGATCGAGTAGGCTCCGTAGAAATCCGTGATGCCGAAGGGCTCGGTCACCTGACGGATGCCGTCGCCGTTGGTGTCTGAATAAACGTAAACGTTCTGGATGCCTTCGTTGGAATCAAAGACGCCGTTGTTGTTCATGTCCTTGAAGATCGTGGTGCCGATGGAGCCACCGATTGTCTGGACGCTGGCCGAACCCACGGACGGCGGTACTGAGTTTCCACTCGCATCGACCGCGTAGGAAACATCCGCCGTGTTCGTCGTCGGGTTGGAGGTTCCCTTTACGGTCATCGTGACGTCGATGGTCTTCGAGGCGGAGGCCGCGATGGGGCCGATGTTGTTCCAGAGCAGTGAGCCGGAACCGATGGAGTCCGGTGCCACGGTGGCGGAAACGTAAGTGAGCGCGCCGCCGCTGTAGTTGTCGGAAAGCGGCACGGTGGTGAGGCTTGTGCTGCCAGTGTTCTGAACCACGATGCGCCAAACGATGGTATCGCCGATGTAAACGGGACCCGCCGACGGGGTGAGCAGGCTCTTCGTCACCGTGACGCCGGGCTTTTCAATCGCGACGTTCACCGAGGACGGACCCGCGGCGGCCGTGCCGCTGACGGAGGCGGAGTTGGTGACGGTGGCCCCAGCGGCCAAGGCGGTGAAGTTGACGGTCAGGGAAACGCTCTGACCAGCTGTTAGGGGGCCGACGTTTGTCCAGCCCAGAGTCCCGCTTCCGGTGGTGTTCGGCGTGATACTGGCGTCGGCAAATTGAAGATTCGCGGCCGGGAAGGTATCGCTGAGACCGACCGTTGTCAGTGTGACGGTGCCAGGGTTGGTGACGGTGATGTTGTAGGAGACTGTTCCGCCCACGAGCGCCTTGCCATTGGTGGGCGAAATCAGGCTCTTGAACACGCTGGCCGTTGCAACCGCCGGAGGAGCGGAGATGAAGGCCGAGGCGCTGGAGGTATCCGCCGGGTCCGTGGGATCCACATAGTTCGCGCTGAGCGTAGCTCCGGCGACGACGTTGAGGGCGTTGTTCCCCTGGGTCACCGCGCTGGTGTTGGTGGTGATGGCGGAGCTGCGGAAGATGCCGGTGTTCACGCCGGTTTCCGTGAGCGTGATGGTTTCACGGTCGCCATTGTTGGTGGTGACGACGACGGTGACGGTTTCCACGACGGTGGCGTTGGTGTTTTGATCGCGATCCACGACCTGGACATAGACCGGTCCGCTGGTGGTGTAACTCGGGACCGTGTTACCGCTGGAGTCGGTGAAGGTGGTGGTGCTCGGTGTGCCTAGGTCGAGAGAGGCGACCTGCAACGGCAGCGAGGAAATGGCGGTGATGCCTTCGCTGCCTTCCTTCGCGGTGGCCTGGATCGTATAGCCACCATCGCTAGGGCCCGCGAGCCACGAGTATTCGTAGGTTTTCGAGCTGGCCGTGCTGGCGACGGTGCTGGTGAGGTTCACCGTGCTGGTGGCATTGGAAGGATCGGTGATGGCGACATCCAGGCTGGTGATGTCATACGCACCAAACGGATCGGCGGCGATCACGCGGGCATAGACGCGCTGGCCGTTGGTCATGCTGGTGACCAGCGTTCCACCGGGAAACGGTGCATCGTAGAGGCCGAAACTGTTGATCGCGATGACGGTCGTGGTGGGAAGATTGACCACGGAAGGCTTGGTGCTGCTGTCGTAGTCGACAGTAAAAGTAACGCCGGACTGGGCGGTGGTAATCTGTAACGTAACCGCATCGCCAATAGCGAAATTGGCATCACTGACCAGGGCCGGAAACGTGAAAGAAAGCAGTCCGCCACTCGCCGAGGCGCTGGTGCTGGTGGCGATGGTGGCCGCACCATTTTTCAAGACTGCCGTGATGTTCGGGCTGGCGGGCATCGAGCCACTGGCGACCGTGTAATAGACACTCGCCGATGGAGCCGCGCCGGAAGGCATCGTGAATGCGGTGGCGAAGGTTGGCGCCTGGATAAACGCGACACTATTTCCTCCTCCTGAAGCTGGCTTAATGGCGACGGCGACGCCAGCGGGTTGCTGTTTCGGACCCGTCCAAGACCAGGACATGGTGGTTGTGGATGCCACACCTGGTTTCGAGCTGACTGAGCCATTCAGGTAAATGGCCGGCTTCATACTTTCTAGTAACGTCTGCCCGGTTCCTGCCGTGGGAGTTGGCGCGGTATTGTTTCCGTCACCATCCACCGCAAAGCTATCGACGACTAAATCGTTGGTCGCAGAGGCTACATTGAGACTGAAAGCGTTTCCTTTTCCACTGCCGCCGGTGACAGAAGTTCCGAGTGGAGTGGTCTGATCAACCCCGGTGTAGGTGATCACCGTGGCTGTGACCGGATTGCTTGTGCTGAGAGAGATGACAGCGTTGGAAGATCCCGACGGAGGATTGACGAGCCTCCATATTTCCGACCGTACTGTGGTTCCGTTGGAAATCGCGTTTACCAAAGACAAGTTCTGACCGCCGTAAGTGATGCCACTGACGGTCGGGAGTGTTCCACTCGCAATCCCAGTCGTTACCATCACCAACATCAGTCGGCTATTTCCGCTACCAGTAGTGTGGCTAATGGATAGACTGTTAGTGCTGGCACTGGAGCCCACGGTTCGAGCATCCTCTGCAATTGTCTGGAGCCCAGTCGTGACAATGGCCGTGGTAGCAGTGGTTGAGTCCACCGGAGTCGCTGCTGGATCCACACGATCCAGCGCAAGCGTGTCCGTTAGATAAAGCTTCTTGGTCTGGGTCGTGGTCGTGATCACCGCGTTGGCCGTGAACGTCCCACCGAACTGGGTGTTGACGAAGGTGGCCACGAGACCATTGCCCTGAAGCGCGTAGAGCTTGCCGTCCTGCTGGGCGAGGCCAGTGGTGACCGACGAAGGCAGCGCTGAAGTATTGCGGAAAATGCCGGTGTTCACGCCGGTTTCCGTGAGCGTGATCAACTCCTGGTCCCCGGTCGTCGGATTGGTCACGGTGACGGTGATTGTCTGTAGAGTGGTGACGTTGGTGTTCAGGTCGATGTTGGTGACCGTGACATAGACATTGCCATTCGGCGGATAGCTGGTCAGCGGAGTGCCCGAAGCATCCGAGAAAGTGATCGTGGTGGGGGCTGTCCCACCCGCAGGAACGATGGGGGACGTCGTGGTGGCCGTCAGGACCGCAGAGCCTCCGTTGGCCGTGGCGTTGTTGATGACGCTGGTGGCACCGGGATTCACGGTGACGCGGTATTTGACGAGAGTGAAGCCGCCAGGTGGGATGGAAAACAGCGTATAGCCGCTCTCATCGACCGGGAAAATCGTGGATGGCGAGGTGTTGTCCGTGATGGTGACACCATTGACCTTGGTGGAATTGGCGACGTAAGTACAGGTGTTTGGAAGGGCATCGAGGACGATGGTGTTGTCGAGATCGACCACGCCTTCGTTCGCCACACGCACGGTGTACTCGATGGTGTCACCGATACCGGTTTTGCCATCGCTGTTTAGGTCAACCACCAGCGTGGAGGTCTTTGACAAGGAGGGTTGCGGGAAGGGCACGATCGTGGTGCCCATGTCGAGATAGGGGGCACCAGGACCGGCTTTGGAGGGATCCTCACCCCAAGCAGCGGCGATCTTCGAGCCATCGGTGGTGAAAATCTGCGCCTTCGTCATGTCCTTGTCCGTCGCATCATAAATGGTCTGGGACTGGAGCTTGTTGACGTTGTAGGAAACATCGTACTTCGCGCCGTTGGGAGCCGTGCTGGCGCCGACGGTGAAGTCACCGGAGTAGTTGACGTAAACGGTCGTGCTGGTGGCGGGGGTGATCCACACCGGGCTGCCGTTCTGGTCAGGACCGGTTGGAGCCGTGATGTCATCCGATCCTGGGCCGAACCCGATCACCACACCGGTGGTCAGGTAGCTTTCCGGAACGAGCGCGTAGCCCCAGTCATGCGTCTGGTTGGCAGTAGCCGCTGCGCCGCTGTCGTTCGCGCCCACGGCGTAAAAGGCCTCGCCGCCAGCAGTAAAAAAGTGACCTCCGGAATTCATCGGCATCGCGAACTGCGAGTTGCCATTCGCTGGAACACTGATCGTGCCAGTGCTGGTGGTGGTCTCGTAGCTGACGTTGATCACCGAAGCGTTCGGATTGTAGAGGAATACCGTGTGAACCTCAGTGGAAAGCGTGGTGCCGACTGGAGCAAAGTAGCTCGATCCCCACAAACTCGTAGGCCGGATCGCAAAGGTACGTGACTCGTATGTTGAGCCGACATCGCCCGTCAGCTCATGGACCTGCACTGGCTTCGTCGAGGTCACCGTGGCACCGGCCTTGACCCCGCCATTCACCAACATGGAATCACCCAAGTTGAGCACCTTGGTCTGATCCACGCTGCCATTTCCATCCACGTCCACCTGAACGCTGGTGTTGTCCTGCGAGGCGATGATGTGCAGCGACGAGTATTCAAAGTTCTGGGCCGAGCCCGTCGTGATCCCAATCGGAATTTTATAAGAGGTACCGAAGCGCCGGGTGTCATACACTTCCGTCGCACTGGCGAGAACCGTGCCGGGCGCGATCCCCCATCCAGCGCGTGTCACGGCGATGGCCGCGGTGCAGCCAATCCGGTCACGACCGTCATAGAAAAGCGTCGAGGCAGCACGGGGCAGCGCGACGTTGTTGTTCAGGTTAACTGTCGCGCCTGCCGGGAAAATGTCCGATAAGTAACCGGGGGCCACGCCGTTGGAGAGATTTCCGTCACCCCAGATCTGAGTGGTCGACTGCGTGGGAGCGTTCAAATCCGCCTCGTAGCCGTCCTCCCATTGATCGTAGCGCACCACGGTTCCCGCTGTGGGAATGACCATCGAAATGATCGTTTTCATCGAGTTCCCCACTGGAGTTCCGGTGATGTCGATCGCCTTCAACGAGGTCTGAAAATCCGCTTCCGGAAAGGGAATGAGGAAGGTCTGGACGTTCGGCAGCGCCAGCGCGGACGAACAGCAGCCCGCAAAGAGCAGGAATGCACGGGAACAGACCTTCATCTGTGAAGTCAATGCTCGTGGGCGCAGGAATTGCCACCGATCAGAGGATGAAAAGGGATTCATGAAAAGGGGTGAACAGGGATTCTCAAGTCTCAAAACGCTCGCAGGACAACTAGGCGCTGGGGTGCCGTGGGGATCGGCGGGACTGTTCGCGGACGGGGATCCGGAAGAACAGGCGGGGAGGGTTGGGATTGAAGCCAAGCTTGGGAGCCAAGCTCGGTAAATGTTTTTACAAATCTAACCGAATTGTCAACAAAAGTTTAGTATCGTCAATAGTGACGCTTCAGCCTTCACTTTTGGATCTTCCTCGGCTTGGATTGATCACTGATTGTCAATCGATTACCGCTTCAATTTAGGCCTTCTTGTTTTAAAAACTCTTTTGTATTTTAATTGCATTAACGCTCGACTGACGCTCATTTCACGGATAAAAGTTTTGAATCCTGCCGAAATTCAGCTCCCACCAGAGCCGCAATTCCGCCGGTTTGAACAACGAAGGCCGCTTGATCACGGCCTCTTCGTTTCCCACAGAATCGCCCACCTTCATGGCGCATCCTTCCTCACTGAAACGATTCTGGACCCTCACGGCGATTGTCGTGCTGGCCCAGTTGCTCGTCGTGCAGGCGATGGCCGCCAGCGGGGCGTTGCACAAATGTCTGCACGATCACGCAGGCGAAAGAGATCATGAGTGCGCGGTCACCCTGATCCAGGACGGAGGCTATGACACAGTGGCTCCGAACATCATCCCGGTCGAAGTGGCCTGTGAGCCGCCGAAACCGCCGCGGGTCGTTTCAATTCCCGCTGACTCTACGCCCGCCCATCTGGTTGGCGGAGTCTTGGCGCATGCCCCTCCGCGAGGGCCGTAAGTAGGGTCGGATCCTCGTGATGTGATTGAGCGGCTGCACGGCGCCTTGGCGGCGCGTGTCGTAGTGCCGCAGTTCCATGAATTGGCGCCGCCTGTTTACTGAATCATCCCTATGAATTCCCTTTCCCGTTCCATTGTCGGGGGGCTTGGCCTCGTCTTGTCCATTGCTCCATTCTCCTCAGCCGCTGAAACCGCTGACCCCACGAAACCCAAACCTGCCGATGCCCAAGCGTCGGACATCGTCGGCATGCTCGATGAAATGATGGTCACCGCGAACCGTTTCGACCTGACCCTCTTCCAGCAAGTCCAGCCCGCATCCGTCCTGAGTGGGAAGGATCTGCAATTGAAACTGCAGCCGACCCTCGGGGAAACGCTGAACAGCGAGCCCGGCGTCAGCTCCACCTCCTTCGGCCCCGGTGCCAGCCGCCCGGTCGTCCGCGGCCTCGGGGAAGACCGCGTGCGCATCCTTCAAAACGGCACCTCGGTGATCGACGTCTCGAATGTCAGCCCCGATCACGCCGTCGCCACCGATCCATTGACCATCCGCTCCGTGGAGGTCGTCCGCGGCCCCGCCACCCTGCTTTATGGACCGAACACCATCGGCGGCGTGGTCAATGTGATCGACGACCGAATCCCGCAGGAGCGCTTCGAAGGCGCTTACCCTTCCGGGAAATTTGAAACCAGTGCCGGCTCCGTCGATGACCTGTTTTCCCAATCCGGCGCCCTCACCTGGGGAGCCGGACCGCTCGTCTTCCATCTCGATGGATTCAACCGCAGCACGGAAAACCTGAACATCCCCGGCTTCGCCCGCTCCGCCGCCTTGCGTGCCACCACCCCGCTGCCGCCCGGCACACCGGAGCCCTACGGCTTCATCCCGAACAGCGCCACCGACTCCAGAGGCGCGGGCCTCGGCGGCTCCTACATCTGGGACAGCGGCTTCCTCGGCCTTTCCTTCTCCGGGATCGATTCCACCTACGGCACCGTCGCCGCACCGGACGTGACGATCGGCCTGCGCCAGCGCCGCTGGGACCTCCGGGGAGCGGTTTACAAGCCCACCGCGTGGATCAAGGAAATCAACTACAAGCTCGGCTACTCTGACTACGATCACACCGAGTTCGAAGCCGGCGCTGTTGGCACCCAATTCCTGATCGAGGGCTACAACGGCCGCGTCGAGGTGCTGCATGAGAAAATCGGCTCTTTTGAAGGCGCGTTCGGCGTCGAGTCCCAAGGAACTGATTTCTCAGCCCTAGGCACAGAGGCTTTCCTGCCGCCCGTGGAAACTCAGACGAACTCGGTGTTCTTCTTTGAAGAACTCCCAATCGACAAGTTCCGCCTCCAGTTCGGCGCGCGATATGACCATCAGACCGCCGAAACCGACTTCAGCCCCGGCTTCGGCCCTAGCCAGAGCCGTGAGTTCGATGCCTTCAGCACCTCCGCCGGCCTCGTTTACAATCCAGTCGAGGACTACGCCGTCGCCCTCTCGATCGCCTACACCCAGCGCCCGCCGACCTACGTCGAGCTCTTCGCCAACGGCCCCCACATCGCCACCGGCACCTTCGAAATCGGCGATCCGAATCTCGGCACCGAGAACTCGCTCTCGCTCGACCTTTCCCTCCGGAAAAAGGCCGGCCGTGTCACCGGCAGCATTAGCGGCTTCTACTATCGCTTCAGCGACTTCGTCAGCGCCCAGCCCACTGGAGCCGTGGACCCTGTCGATTCCCTGCCGATCTTCGCCTACCAGCCCATCGGGGCGGATTTCTATGGCGGGGAAATCGAGACCACCTTCCATCTTCTGGCACCCATCGAGCCAGCCTCACCAGCGACTGACTCGAAGTCCCCTACCCCGGCTCCGACCAGCGATCAGAGGCTCGACCTCATCCTCCGCGCCGACTACGTCCACGCCGAAGACCGGAAGACCGGCGAGCCGATCCCGCGCATCCCCCCGTTCCGCATGAGCGCCGCACTCGACTATGGCAAAGGCCCCTTCAGTGCTCGTCTGGAAGGCCAGTACGCCGCCCAACAGGACCGCCACGCCAACTACGAGCTCGCCACCGATGGCTATTTCCTCGTCAACGCCAGCGTCAGCTATGACCTGAAGCTCGGCGGCTTCGACACCACCCTTTATCTCAAGGGCACCAACCTCACCAACGAGGAAGCCCGTCAAAGCACCTCCTTTCTCAAGGACATCGCCCCCATGGCCGGGCGCGGCGTCCTCGCAGGACTCCGAACGGAATTCTGATCCTCATTCACGCTCGGTCCGGTTCGCCGGGCCGGCACGCCTGCCGTTAGATCCAGAGATTCTCGACCTTTGTTGGAAAAAACAATCGCCATCCGCTGGCCCGTCGGTTGCGATTGGCCTCCATGATCCATCCCACCGCGATCATCTCCCCGGAAGCCATCCTCGGCGACAACGTCCGGGTCGGGCCTTTCTGCGTCATCAGCGCGGGAGTCGAGCTGGGCGACGACTGCGTCCTCCACTCGCACGTCGTCATCGATGGACCCACAAAGATCGGCGCGGCCAACGAGTTCTTCCCCTTCGCCGCCATCGGCGGAAAGACCCAGGACCTGAAGTACGAGGGCGAGCCCACCCACCTCCTCATCGGCCACCGCAATGTCTTCCGGGAAAACACCACCATCCACCGAGGCACCCACGCCCACACGCCGACGGTCATCGGCAACGACAACCTCTTCCTCTGCTACTCGCACGTCGCCCACGATTGCCAGGTTGGCAACCACGTCATCCTTTCCAACAACGGCACCCTCGGCGGCCACGTCACCGTCGAGGACCACGCCATCATTTCCGGCCTCAGCGCCGTCCACCAGTTCTGCAAGGTCGGTTGCCACTCCATCACCGGCGGTTGCTCGAAGATCATCCAGGACATCCCGCCCTACATGATCGTCGATGGAAATCCGGCCACCACCCGCGGCCTCAACCTCGTCGGCCTCCAGCGCCGGGGATTTTCCGAAGCCTCCATCCGCGAGCTGAAGACCGCCTACAAGAAGCTCTTCCTCAAAAAGGACGCCAACTTCTCGATCGCCCTCAGCTCCCTGAAGGCCACCGTCAACGCCCACGACGACCAGGTGAAGCACCTGATTGCCTTCATCGAAGGATCGCAGCGCGGCGTGACGCGTTGATTCAACCTCAATTGGCCTGCGCCAAGCTACGCCGGCAATTTCACCCGTTCCCTTAGGCAGGAGAACCACCATGCAAATTCCAGTCGTCATCCACCATTCAGGAGATCAACCGTACCTGGTGAAATGCGTTGAATTGAATTCGAAGAACAACCTGGTTTACCTGCTCGGGGATGAGTCGAACCGATCCCTTTTCGACCACAATCCATCCGTCATACATGTCGACGCTGCGGATTTTGGGAGCGCTGAACTGGATGACTTCAAACAGCATTTTTCCAACTACTCCACCAACTCATCCGAGTTCGAGCGTCTTTGCTTCGAGCGGATCTTCATCCTCCGTGAATTCATTCTCCGGACCGGCATCGACTCGGTCTTTTACGTCGACAGCGACTGCATTGTTCTGGATTCGGTGAACCGGATTTTCGAGGCGCTCAAGGCGGGAACCAGCGGACTCTCCATCCAGAATGTCAGAAACCCGCACCACATGGTGGCCTGCGTCCACAACAGCCTGCTGACCCTGGAGTTCTGCGAGGCTTTCATCCAGCTCTGCTTTGATGTCTACACAGACAGGAGCAAGTTCCATTTGATCGAACCAAAGATCGAGTGGCATCGAAGAATGCGTTACGGCGGGGGAATCTGCGACATGACGCTTTACCACTTGCTCCACGAGCACCGACTCGTTCCCGGAATGATTGATCTCAATGAGCCCCGGTTGATCGACGGTGAGTGGTGTGTCTTTGATCACAACCTCTCGGACCGCTACGGATTCCTGGGAGAGAAGACCTACGAGCTTAAGAGCGGGACAAAATTGGTCTTGAAGAGGGACGGAAAATTTTACCTGAAGACCCAAAGGGACGCGTCCCAGGGTGGTCTCTACCCGGCCAAGGAGGACAGTCTGCCCAACACGGTCCGCACCCTATCCCTTCACTTTCAGGGAGGTAAAAAGAGACAGTTGGAGGCCATTGATACCGACACATTTTTCTCTGAAGGGAGCTCAACCCTGCCACTGTTCCGAGAGCCCTCCATCGCCGAACGTCTGGCGCGCTGGATACGGAAGTGATGAGCTGTTGACGCAACTTGCCGCATTGATCAAGGGCCCCCACTGCGGCATCACGCCCTGGCCGGGTCGAGGAAATGACCGGCAAATGCGGCCCGGATCAGTGCCGCCTCATCCTCCGTGTAAGCCCGCTTTTCCTCACTCGCCCAGACGGTGCCCGGCCAGGCGGGGTCCGAGGAATTCCGCCCGACAACGTGGATGTGCATCTGGCGGACCTGGTTGCCAATGCAGCCGACGTTGAGCTTTTCCGGCTGGAAATGGGCCGCGACGAACTCGGAAACGCGACGCACCACCTCCAGCACCTCGACATAGCGCCCCGGTGAAAGCTGGTGCAGATCCTCGATCCCGTCCTCCACCTCCGGCACCACCAGCAACCACGGAAACACGGCATTGTTTTTCAGAATGACCCGGCAGCCGGAAAGCGTCGCAAGTTCAAAGCCGCCTGCGGCGAGTCGGGGATGAAGCGTGAAGGACATGAGAGGCAGATAAATTCGAAATCCGAAATTTGAAATTCGAAATGAAGATCAGCAGCTCTTCGTCTCCGTTTAGAATTTCGAATTTCGAGCTTCGAATTTTCTTCGCCCCTATTGCCTTCGCGACAGATGGGATGATGCTGCTCCCATGACGCTGATCGAAGCCGCCGCCTGCAAGCGGGCTGAAGGATATCTGGAACTCGGCATGCCGGAGGAGGCGCTCGGCGAACTCGAGGAAGCCTTCGCCACCACGGACCAGAATCCGGCGGTGCTGCAACTGCGGACCGAACTCCTCACCAGCCTCTCGCGCTGGCCCGAGGCCGCTGACATTTGCCTGCGGATGATCGAGCTGGATCCAGGAAACACGTTCTGGTGGATCCAGGGAGCGTATTCCGTGCGTCGGGCGCGATCGATCATGGAGGCGGAAATCATCCTCCGCGAGGGCCTCGTCCATCACCCCCGCAACGTCCTCATCGTCTACAACCTCGCCTGCTATGCCTGCGTGCAAGGGCAGTTCGACGAAGCCATTTCCCTCTACGGTCGTGCGATCGCGCTGGATGAAAAGACGGTCTTCACCATGTCCCTCCGTGATCCCGATCTCGCCGACATCCACCCGCAGATCATCGCAAGGTTCAAGGGCGTGGCGGCTGATTGAGCCCCTCTGCTCTTCAGTCGGAGAATTGACAACGACGCCTGTGGTCGATTGGGATAGGGACTTCCGAATCCCTGCGATAACCCAATCACCATGGCACGACGTCTCCTCTCCGCGGTCCTCCTTTCCACCTTCGCCCTGGAGGCGGAACCACTGAAGCTGCCGCCGGGACTGCCCTCCACCTCCGGCTATGCGCTGGAAGACGCGCTGCCCGGCCTGACCTTCACCCAGCCACTCGCGATCGCCTCGGCTCCTGGAGAAAAAGACCGCCTCTTCATCGTCGAGAAAGACGGCCAGATCCAGGTGATCACCGGCTATCCCGCGAAGCCGGTGAAGTCGGTCTTTCTCGATGTCCGGAAAATGCTCGCCGACAAGGGCAAGGGCTCGCTGGGCACCGACGGCGAGTGGGGCGTGCTTGGCCTGGCTTTCCACCCGCGCTTCGCCGAGACCGGATTCCTCTACGTCGCCTACGACATGAAGGTGAAGGAGGATGGAAAGACGCTCGGCTTCAACTGCCTCTCGCGCTTCACCGTTTCAAAGTCGAATCCGAACGAGGCCGATCCTGCCAGCGAGTTGCTGATGCTCGCCCAGCTCGATCCCGCCGCCTACCACAACGGCGGCGACCTCCATTTCGGGAAAGACGGCTACCTCTACTACAGCATGGGCGACGGCGGCGGCCACTATGACACCTACGACAATGCCCGCCGCATCGATAAGGATTTCTTCGCCGCGATCTACCGCCTGGATGTCGACCTGAAACCCGGCAACCTCTCGCCGAATCCCCACTCCCAGGCTTCCACCACCTTTCCCTCCGCCGTCCAGCCGAACGGCTACAAGGTCCCCGCCGACAACCCTTTCAACCTCGCCACCAGCCACAACGGCAAGCCGCTCGATCCCGCGAAAATCCGCACCGAAGTCTTCGCTTGCGGCTTCCGGAATCCCTGGCGCTTCTCCTTCGATCCCCTGCGCGGCGACTTGTTTCTCGGCGTCGTCGGCGAGGATCGCTGGGAGCAGGTCTACCTCGTGAAATCCGGCACCAACGGCGGCTGGAGCTACCTCGAAGGCAGCCACGACGGCCCTCGCATCAAGGACAAGCCCGCCGGCGTCACCTTCACCAAGCCGATCTACGAGTATCCCCACGGCAACGACACCATCTTCAGCGGCAACTCGATCTCCGGCGGCGTGATCTCGCGCAGCCGCACGCTGGATGAACTCGATGGCACCTACATCTTCGGCGACTACATCAGCCACTGCATCTGGGCTATCCGGAAAAGCGGCGAGACCTGGACGCCGCAGCTCCTCGTCCGCAGCGGAGCCGTCAGCGCTTTCGGAGCCGATCCGATCAATGGCGACACGCTCATCGCCGACATCGATCAAGGCCGCATCCAGAAGCTCGTTCGCGCCCCAAAGCGCCAGCCCGCGCCCCCGAAGTTGCTTTCGGAAACCGGAGCCTTTTCCGATATCGCCAAGCTCACCCCCGCGCCCGGTGTGCTTCCCTACGCCGTCAACCACGAGGCCTGGAACGGCGGAGCGGTGGCGCGTCGCTGGTTCAACCTGCCCGGAAAGGAAAAGATCATCTTCAACGAGGCCAACAACTGGACTTTCCCCACCGGGACCGTCTGGATCCAGCAGCTCGATGAACCCGCCTCGAACGGAAAGCCCGCCAAGCGCCTCGAAACCCGCTTCCTCGTGAAAACCGAGGCCTCAGTTTACGGCATCACCTACAAATGGCTGCCCGATCAGTCCGACGCCGAGCTCGTCCCCGAAGAAGGGATTCCCGCAGGCCCCGAGGACAAGGGTCGCCCCACCCCCGGCCGCGCCGAATGCCTGATGTGCCACACCGCCATCGCCGGCTACACGCTCGGCATGAACACCTGGCAGCTCAACCGACCCTCGCTTTCCGACCCCGCCACCAACCAGCTCAAAGCCCTCATCACCGGAGGCCAGCTCAATGCCAAGCCGATCGAAATCCAGGAAGTCCCCTCCTTTGCCGCCCTCGCCGATACCACCCGTTCACTCGAAGACCGCTGCCGCAGCTACCTCGCCGTGAACTGCTCCCACTGCCACCAGCAGGACGGCGTCGCCAGCAGCCCCTGGTCCACCAAGGCCAGCTTCACCACCGCCCGTACCCGCCTCATCAACGGCGAGCTCAACACCGACTTCGGCGACCCCGCCAACAAGGTCATCGCCCCCGGCGACCCCGCCCACTCCATGATCCTGAAACGCCTCAAAGGCGACGGTGTCCCCCGCATGCCCATGGGCAGCACCGGCCCCATCGACCAAGCTGGCATCGACCTTCTAACCGAATGGATCAAGGCAGGCGCGCCGACGGGGAAGTGAAGTGCCAAGTGCCAAGGGGCAGAAGAAATTCGAAACGAAGAGAGGGCTTCAGCAGTCGAGTAGGCCCACTCACATCGATCTCTCCAGCAACAAGACGCCCCTGCTCACTTCACGGGCGCGCAGGGCAGGTCGGCATAAACGATGTCCGATCCCAACAAGCGGTGCGTGCAGGCCAGCACCTCCCCGTCCCAGCGGATGATTTCTGAAAAGCCATAGCCACGCCAGGACTGCGGCTTATCCGAACTCCAGTTCGCCCCGATCACGTTCAGGTGATGCTTCACCGCCTTCTCCGGCATGGCCTGCCAGAACCAATCCGCCGGAAACTCCTCCGAGACCCAGGACGAGCTGAACAGCAGCGCCCACGGCTCATGCTTGTCATACTCATTCAGCACGAAATGGATGTCGTAACAGATCGCCATCGCGACCTTGCCATACTCGGTTTCCACCACCTGCACGCCCCTGTCACCGGGGGTCGCCCACGATTTCTCGGTCGGCGGATACGGGTGCAACTTCCGGTAATGCCCCACCAGCTCCCCGGTCGGTGAAAGCAGGCACATGGTGTTGAAATAGCGGACCTCATCGCCCTCACCGGACTTCTCGATCAAGGTCATCGCCACATAAACCTTCAGCTCCTGAGCCACGACTCCGAAAGCCTCGGTCGATTCGCCCGGAACCGTCTCCGCGACCTCCGCCGGACTCCTGCCCGAATAGGCTGGATCCAGCGGCCGACCCTCCACCTGCCAATTGACCCGGTGATCCGCCGACAGGTAACCCGGGACCGCAGTCTCCGGCATCACGATGATCTTCGCGCCACCCAGCGCGGCCTCTCTCACCAGTTCGATCAAGGCCGCCCGGTTCTGCTGCGGCTTCCCGAAAACAGGCGCATACTGGAGGCTCGCCACCCGGACCACTCGATCCGCCGGTTTCAGCGCGGGCCGCTGGGGCTCCATCGCAGGTTCTGCCTGACCCCAACCTGATTTCACGAGAAAGCCTCCCCAGCCCACATAGCCCACCAGCAACAGCGTCGCCATCACCAGCCGCACGCTCCTCCATCGCCAGCAGGTTCTCATTCCCTCCTGCCTATCCGCTCAGGCAGGTTCCTGCAATCCTCAACGCGGCTGCCAATTCGTACGAAAAGTGCCAAGTGTAGAGAGTTTGCGAGAGTTCAGTTTGCGGTTTTCATGGAAGTGAGGGAGGCGATTCCGGAAATGACCCGGATTCGCGCCAGCCGGACTCCAAATTCCCGTGGCTCTCGAAAGGCTTTGAAATGTTTCGATGCGCCTACTGACCCAAATGGCTTGAGGATTTGCGATTGAAGCGTACAGGCGGAAGATGGACCATGCGGTCAGTGATAAATCCATTTTCCCTTTCCTGCGTGATGGCGGTCCTGGCCCTGCCTTCCGTTCAGGCAGTCGACCGCCATGTCAGCACCAGCGGACTCGACACCAATCCCGGCACCTTCGCCCAACCATGGAGAACCATCCAGAAAGCGGCCTCGGTCGCGGTGGCTGGTGATACGGTGTTCATCCGGGGAAATGGCGGCGTCTATGCCGAACGAGTCAGCATTTCAGGACGCGATGGTACTCTGGCGTCTCCAATCGTGTTCACCACTTACACCGGCGATCCGATGGCCGTGATCGATCAGTCCGGCGTGACGCCTCCGGAGGGCCTGAGCGCGCTGCTCACCCTCCAGAACTGCGACTACATCACGTTCAAAAATCTGGAGTTCAGGAATTTCAAAACGTCAGGCACCGCCGTTCAGCAACGCGCACAGACACCTGCGGGTATCCTCGTCGCGGGTGACGGCAACGGAATCACGATCACGGGCTGCAAGGTCCACGACATCTGGCAGAGCAGCACGACCTTGAACAATTACGAGGCCAACGGCTTCGGAATCCTGGTCTTCGGCGACAGCGCCACCGCGATCAATGGCCTGCTGCTGGACGGCAACGAGGTCTACAATCTCCGCACCGGAGCCAGCGAATCAGTGGTGCTCAATGGCAATGTCACTGGCTTCAAGGTCACGCGGAACACCGTCCACGACTGCAACAACATCGGCATCGACTTCATCGGCTTCGAGGGCACCAATTCCAACTCCACACTCGATCAGGCACGCGACGGACTCTGCTCGGAAAACGTCATCTTCAACATCGATTCGAAATTCAATCCAGTTTATGGCGGAAACTTCACCACTGGCGGAGCGGACAGCACTCGTAGCGCCCCCGGACTTTATGTCGATGGCGGTCGCGACATTGTGATCGAGCGAAATCACGTCCATGCCTGCAACTTCTCGGTCTCCATCGGCAGCGAGCATCAGAACAAGGTAGTCACGCGGGTGACCGTCCGGAACAACCTGCTTCATCATTGCCACGTCGGCGGCATCGTCATGGGAGGCTCCGAGGCGACCAACGGCGGAGCGAGTGATTGTGTGATCACCAACAACACGCTCGTTGACAACGACACCACCGGCACCGGCGGCGGGCAGATCGCCATCCAGAACCACGTCACCGGAACCCGCATCCAGCGGAATCTCATGGTGGCCACGGCGGAGTTCGCGCAGCTCGTACTCAAGGCCAACACCACCGGCAGTTTCGCCTCGGGTGCCATCGACTGGAACTACTACAAGGTTCGTAGCGGCGGCAGCTACGAGTTCATCTGGAACAATTCCGCGCAGGCCAACTTTGCTGGATGGAAATCGGTTTCAGTCACCTCGAAGGACAGCCACTCGACCCTCATCACCGGTAATGTCGGCCTCGTCAATGAGTCCGTGAGCAATGCCTCGCCCGCGTCCGATTTTTCTCTAACGGCCACTTCCCCCCTCAGAGACATCGGCGACAGCGCCGCACAGCCGTTCACGCCCGCTCCCGGTGAAAAGGATTTCTCCGGTCAGGGTCGCATCGCGAACGGGCGGATCGACATCGGGGCAGATGAATTTATGAGCCCGTGGCAAGGCTGGCTGGATCAGTGGTTTGCGCTGCCAGATGGTGGGGCGGGGGCCGAGCCGCTTGATGATCCCGACCACGACGGCCTCGGAAATCTTCTCGAATACTCACAAGGCGGAAACCCCACCCGCAGCGATTCCTCACGGTGGCCGAAGTCGTCGATCAACGGCACGGTCCTGCGTTTCCCCTACCTCAAGGCCGCGACTGAACTCACCTATTCCGTCGAACGAAGCACCACTCTTTCCGGCCGATGGACTCCGGTCACCCCCAACGAGCAAACCGATGGCCTCGGTACCTTCTGGCAGGACATTCCGCGCAGCGGCTCTATGGAATTCTTCCGGCTACGGGTGGCTCAGCCGTGAACGGGGTCGGTCGCGAAAATCAAGTATTCAGATGCATCCTCTTGACTTCGATGGCCGGCTTTCCGGTGTCTGAAAGCCCTCATGGACCTTCGTCAGTTGTCGAGGAAGGCTCGGCCTACTTCGCTGAAGCTCCGACGGCCAGGAATAGTCAGGGACGGCTGGGATGGCTCGAAGAGTTTCATTCTTCAGGCCGCCGCTCGGGTGGATTGGCCACGCCGCTATTTCTCCCGCACGGTGCCGATCCCGAACTGGCATCCGGCGCGTACCGGCTTTGAACCGGCAAAGTCGATCTCCAGCATCTTCTCGCTGTGGACTGCGGTGCCATTCTCATCGGTCAGATGCGCGATGATTTTCCGTGTGGCGACATCGATCACGTCGCCGGTCGAAGGATAGGCATAGCGGCCGTCGATGCTGAAGGTGATCCAGCCCGGCTCCTCGCGGACCTCGATGCTCGCAACCTGCTTGGGTGGGGTGGCCGAGGCATCAAACACATGCATCCGGCGGTTGAACGCGTCGCACACCCAGATCTCCTTTTCATCCGGCGTGAGTCCGATGCCGTGGCTCGGGCAGCCGTGGCGGGATACTTTTCCTTTTGAAAATCCCTGCACCTCGACCCGTGACAACATTTTCCCGGATTTCAAATCGCCGATCTCGAAACCTAACAGGCCATTCACGCACATGTATCCCAGCGTCTGACTTCCGTTCACCGTGAAGGGACGAATCTCCGCGCTGAAGGGGCCGACGCGGCGGACGATCTTGTGCGTGGCGGTGTCGGCGATCGCGAGCGTCGTCGAGCGCAGGCCTGCGAGATAGGCCTCCTTGCCGTCGGCTCCGTAGTTCGTGTTGTGCGCGCCAGGGTTCGGCTCCACGCGGGCCATCACATCGCCGGTCGCCGCATCAAGCACGTGCCAATGGTCGCGCTCGAAACTCGGTTGATAGAGGGTTTTCCCGTCGGGCGAGATGGCCATGCGGTCGCAGCCGCCGTCGTACTTCCTTTCCCACACGATGGCATCGTTCGTGAGGTCGAAGGAAATCAGCTCCCCGATGGTGCTGACATACAGGCGCTGCAACGATGCGCTCGCGCAAATTCCCTTCACATTGTCAGGTTGGCCGTTTTCCGCGAGCCCGGCGGAGCGGATGCGCCGCACGAACTTATGTCCATCCTCGATGTCGAAGACGAGGACGCCGTGGCCGCCGTATTTCAATTCGTTCCGAATGCCCGGCACGGCGACGTAGAGGAAACGACGCTCAGGTGTCTCGTCGGCGGCCCGGGAAGTCCTGGGGAGCCAAGCCGTGATCGCGATCAGAAAAGCGACATGCAGGGAGATTCGGCGGCGGATCCTGATGGTGAACATAAGCGAGACTCTGCCTGACAGGTCCGGTCCGGTCAATCGAATGGCCAAGTGGAAGGTATGAGCTTCTGGGGCATGTTCGACAAAATGCTCGCCGAAGCGCAAGTGGTGATCAATCTCGGCTCGGGCTTCGGCTCGGCGGGCGAGTGTTCCTTCCGGATTTCCGCCTTCAACTCACGCGCGGACGTCGAGGAGGTCTGCAAGCGACTGAAGGCTTTGGTGGTTTCATGGAAAGGGGAATTTGTCCCGCTTGGTGGGATTGGGACGAGTGCTCAGGGACGGAATGAATTCCGTGCTCCCCTTAAGGCGTTAGGGAGTGCCGAGTGATTTGTTCGTTGCGGTGACGGTTCCGTTCGCGGTGCAGCCGATGGCGTTGACGGCGGTGATGGCATTGCCGCCGGCCCGGTCGCCGCGGGAGAAACTGACGGTGCCGGTGGCGGAAATGCCCGCAGTGCCGGCTGAGCCGGTTACTCCGACGGAGTTGGTCACGTTGGTACCAGTGATCCCCGAGCCGGTGGAGCTGGAGCCGTAGCAGTTGGAAACGGTGTTCCCATCGATGCCTATCCCGGAAATGCTGGAACCCTTGGAATTGCTTACGTTGATTCCGTCAATTCCGATGCTCGTCCTCGAATCAGCAATGCAGTCGGTGACGGTTCCGGCATTGATACCGGTGCCGGAGCTCGAGGTGGCCAGGGTCACCTTACATTTGGTTACAAGGCTTGCTTGGATACCGGAGGCTGCCATTTCGCTAAGCATGCAGTCGGACACCGTTGTTGCATTGATTCCAGTAAATCCGATGTTATCAAGATTGCAGTCACGAACGACGCTGGGACCGTTGATTCCGATGTTGCCAATCCCGGAGACGGACAGATGGTGGACTTCGGTGTTAGTAGGTTTGTTGCCAGTCCAATCGATTCCATTAAAAAATCCTTTCGGCGTGCCGGAGGTGCTCGCGCTGATGATATGACCGTTGTGGATCGTCACGTTCGAAACGGAAGTCAGATAAATCGCCGTGCCACTCCCCGAACCATGGGTGGAACTGATGGTGAAGCCGTTTAGATCGAGCGTAACGCCAGAGACGGAACTGATGTTGATGCCATTACCGCTGGTGACGGTGACGTTGCCTGTCAGATAATAGCTGCCGGGGGTGTTGATGGTGAAATGCGGACCGGCGATCGACGGAGTGGGGCTCGCGGGGATGGGCGTGCGCGGTTCGATTTGAGTCAGCGTTCTCATGCTTGCGACGGGAGCACCGGCGGGCGGGGGGAGGTCGCCTTGGGCGAAAAGCGCGGCGGGAAGCAGGAAGGTGAGAAGCGGCAGGAGTTTCATGAGGGTTCAGGGGGTTCCCAGGGATTTATTGGTGGCGGTGACAGTTCCGAAGACACTGGTGCAAGCGACTGCATTGACGGCCTGGATGGCGGTGCCGCCGTTGCAGCCGCCGGTGGAAAAGCTGACATTGGCCGATGCGAAGATTCCGCCGCCGGTGGTGGTGCTGGCAAACCCGTAGGAGTTGCTGACGCTGCCGTTTGAGACGTAAAGACCCCAGGAGTTTGTGCTGGTTCCCCTGCTGTTGGAGATACTGACGGAACTGAAGATTCCGTAGGACTTTGCCACCAGGTCGGCGGAGTTTCCCGAGCTGGTGCCGAAGCAACCACTGATGGCGCTTCCGGAGATTCCCGGCCCTCCGGTGCTGCTGCCCGAGCAGTTGCTGACCACTCCGCCGAGGATGCCCGCGAGGCTGGTGGTGCTTCTCGACGACGCAGTGCAGTTGGAAATGCTGCTGCCGCTGATTCCGGTCTTGCCAATGCTGGTAGCGCCGCAGTCCGTGACAATGTTCGCGGCGATGCCGTCTCCCGAGCAGTCCTGGACGATGCAATTGGAGACCGTGGAGTTGCCGAAGCTGAGAGCGATCCCGTCACCCGCAATGCCCGCGACGGTCACGTGGCGGACTTGATGACCGGTGGAGGAACCACACACGATCCCACTTGCGAATCCTTTCGTAACGAAACTGGTGCCGTTGTAGGTCGTGCCGCAGAGGATCTGCCCGTTGTAGATCGTCGCGTAATTGGAAGTGCTGGCGATGTTGATGGCGATACCGCTGCCAGACGCATGCGTGGAGCGGATCGTGTAGCCGTTCAAATCCAGCGTCACTCCACCATCAACCGCGGTGATGTTGATCGCGTTACCCGCGGCGACGGTGATGTTTCCGGTGAGGTAATAACTGCCGCCCGCACTGATGGTATACGGTGGAGCAAGGGCGAGTTTCTGGACATCGGTGCGGGACTCGACCTGAGTCAGCGTCTTCATGCTCGCGACGGGAGCACCGGCGGGTGGGGGGAGATCGCCTTGGGCGAAAAGCGCGGCGGGAAGCAGGAAGGTGACGAGTGACTGGATGAAAGTTTTCATGGCTGGAGAGGAAGGGAGGCTTTGATGCGGAGGAAATCCTTTGGTACTAGGGTTTCAGTAATGAGAACGTTCGTCTGGCTGCCGGTGGAGCCGAGGAAAGGTGTACCCGAGCCGACCCAGCCGCCGAGCGTGGTGCTTTTCTCGATCTGATAGACGCGGCCCTGGTTGCTGGTGAAGGTGATGTTCCAAGGCGCGGTCGGCAGGGTATTGCCCAGGGTTTGTGAGAGGATGCGGAGATTGCTGGAGGCGATGGTGGGATCGGTGCCGGCGAGGTATTCCTTTCCGTCAGTCACGCCATCGCCATCGCTGTCGAGCGTGCCGTTCTTTGCAGTGAGGTAGGTGAAATACTGGAGCTCCCAGGCATCGGCGAGTCCGTCGCCATCGCTGTCGGGTGTGGCGAGTGTTGCGGCTTTCAGCGTGGAAAGATCGATCCAACCGACGTTCGCGCCGTGGGCGTAGCCGGAGAATTCTCCGGTGAGGAGATTGAAGCGCGGACGGTTCACATCGCTGGTGGACCTCTGTGTTCCGATGGCATCGGTGCCGAAGTTGATCCAGCCGATGTTCGCACCCCAGGCGAGACCGTAGAGATTGCCGAGGCCATCCTGGTTGACGCCGCTGTCGATGCCATCGGTGTTGGCGTAGCGGATGCCATTGGCGGGAGTGCCATCGCCGAAGGTGATCCAGCCGCAGTTGGCGCTGTGGGCGAAGCCGGAGAGCGTGTGTTCACCAATGACAATTCCCCAATCAGTCGATGGCCGCGCGTGGATCCAGCCGATGTTGGCTCCGTACGAGTAAGGTGAGGCGGCGGAAATCGTGCTATCGCTGAACGGCGGACTCGCTGCATCGACGAGGCCTTGCGGAAGGATGCCGCCCGGAGTGGGGCCACCGAGCGAAGCGATGTCCGCGGCGCTGAGTTCCTCGCCCCAGAACGCGAAGGAATTCAACTTGGCGGGCTTCAATTCGCTGCCGCCCACCGTGTTGTCGGTGAAAAGATGGAAGGTCGACTGCATCCCCAATGTCCCATTGAAGGCGCTGCTTTTAGGGCTGCCGCTGACGACTCCATTGAGATAGCATTTCAGGGTGAGACCGCCGCCGTTGCCGTCGTTGCCACAGGTGATTGCAAGCCGGTACCAGGTGTTTTTCGCGAAGGCGCCGATCGCACTCAAGGTGCCCCCGGCGGAAATCGTGGCCACGAGATCGCCCGGATTGCTGGCGACCGTGTAGATGGAAACGTCGGTGGCGTTTGTCGGGTCGAACTGGATGAGGCCAGCGTATTGATAAAGCGCATCCAGTTTCACATCCATCACAACGGTCCATTGGTTGGTCTTGGTGGCACCGGGTCCGCCGTTGGGTCCGGTGGGATTGCTAACGGTGAGACGTTTCGCGGTGGTAGTGAATGGCTGGGTCTGGAGAAAGGTGTAAGCGCCTTCGGTCCCGAAACTGTAGTCGGTGCCAGCGACAAGGCTCGATGCATTGATCGGAGTGTAGCTGGTGAAGTAGCCGGCGAAGGATGAATCGAAATCCCAGACTCCCTTGCGATCGGCGAGGCCCGCCTGGAGAAGGGATGGGAAGAGAACGAAAAGGAAAGTCGCTTTCATGGCGCAGGCGGAGGAAGCGTGTTGCATGAAACATGCCCACACGTTTTAAACGGTTATCGCTTTCTTCCGAGGAGTCGACCCCGAATCTCAGGGCCACCTCATTTTGGAATGCTTGTTTTTCCTGGGATCTCTGTAAAAGGGGTCTGAAAAGTCTGAAAGGAGTCCCGAATTTCAAGTGTTTGGCTTCATCCACTTGCCTTCAACGGCCGACTTTTCGGTGTCTTGGCGCACTCTGGCACCTCCGTCGAACAATCAGACTGGAAGGAGGACTCGGAGCGGGCCTACTTCGCTTGAAGCTACGAAGGCCGGAGAGGCTCCAGAGACGGCCTGGCGCAGGATGCTCCAGCTGAGGCGGGAAGATTTGCCCGTTGGGGTTTCTGGATAGGGCTTTCTTTTCGTTTCGAATTTCAGGTTTCGAATTTCGAATTTCTTCCCCTTTTGGAACTTGGCCCTTGGAACTTCAGTCCCTTGATCCGCCAGCAGGCTCTGGATCCAGCCATTGGGTGAGAAAGGTTTTCCACTCCTTCACCCAGGTGTCGTCATCGCCATGAGCCCGGGCGATCCAGCCACGGTGGAAGGCGGATCCGGCGAGAGGGAGCTTTCGACAAGAGGGACTTCGATTGACCAGCAAAGGGTCTTCGCTCGGTGGTGTGCGGCTCTGGAGTTGATCGATCAGCCTGGCGAAACGGGCTTCGAGAAACTGTGGTCGGTCGGCACCCGCAGGCTGGTGCAGGGAGCGCGGGGTTCCGAACTCGATGACGGGTTTGTCATCGGTGTTGAGCGGGTAAGGTTCGAACAGATCGGCGGCGCGGGTCAGATTGCCACCGTAGAAGAGCAGGATGGTCTGCTCGTTGATGGGCAGCATGAGTTCCTGCATGTTGAGGTGGGTGGCACCTTCCACCGCCTGCCGCTTGTCGGGTCCGGCATCGAGGGTGGAGGCGGGCAGCGGCGTGAGATCGGCATGACCGACCAAGGCCGCGATTTCCGCGCCGGGCTGGAAATTTCCGCGCCACAGGCTGACCTGGGGAAACACGGTGAGCATGGTGTGGGCGATGACGCCGAATTCCCGCTCCGACATCTGATAGAGTGGAAGCCACTGGACGAAGACACCGCCAGGCTTGAGCCGCTCACGGACGATCTGGAAATGTTCGCGGCTGTAGAGATTTCCGGTGCCACTGAGGTAGGGGAGAAATAGATCCGCGTTGATCATCGAGTATCGTTCGCGATTCGCCTGCAGGAGGTTGCGGCCGTCACCGATCACAACGCTGGCTCTGGGGTCCTGAT
>JANOBS010000518.1:0-5533 GCA_031411755.1 Luteolibacter sp.
AAATCCCAAGATTGGCAGAGCATCCCTCCTTTCCGGTCGACCATGCTTCGCTTTGCCCATCAATGCCGAAGTTTTTCTTCGATCAAACCTTTCAGACTCTCCCCTTGAAAAGCGTGGGGCCGGAACCTATTTACGGCGCGGTCCTGCATTACGCCTCCATTTTCCGCCCATGAACGCCCTCTCCCGCAGCCTTTGCTCCTACTGGAACTCCTCGATCGGCAAGAAACTCATCGTCGCCCTGACTGGCCTGGCGCTTGTCCTCTTCCTCGCCGGCCACCTGACCGGAAACCTGCTGGTTTTCGTCGGGCGCGAGGCTTTCAATGACTACGCCGAACTCCTCCACCATATCCTACATGGTGCGGGCGTCTGGATCGCCCGGATCGGACTGTTGACTGCCGTCACGCTGCACATCGTCGCCACCGTCCAGCTCACCCGACAAAATAAGGCTGCGCGCCAACCCTACGCCTTCGACGCCACCATCCAGGCCTCGAAGTCCTCCCGCATCATGATCTGGAGCGGCCTGACGATCCTTGCGTTCATCGTCTATCACCTCCTGCATTTCACCGTCCACGCCGGAAACACCTACGGCAGCTATGTCGATCCCGAACACCTCGCGAAAACCGGCCTCACCCGCCCCGATGCTTGGAAAATGGTGATCGACGGCTTCTCGGTCTGGTACGTCGTCGCCTTCTACGTGATCGCGATGACCCTGCTCTGCTCGCACCTTTCCCACGGCGTGGCCTCGATGTTCCAGACCCTCGGCCTGCGCTCAAAGAAATCCCGTCCTGTGATCGCCGCAATTTCGAAAGGCTACGCCCTATTGATCTGGCTCGGCTTCATCTCGATCCCGCTCGCCATCCTGGTCTTCAAGTTCGGTCGCTAATCCCTCACCCGCCCACGCCATGTCATTCATTTTAGATTCGAAAGTGCCGGCCGGTCCCCTTGATCAGAAATGGTCGAAGCACAAGATGGACTCGAAGCTCATCAATCCGGCCAACAAGCGGAAATACACGATCATCGTCGTCGGCTCCGGACTCGCCGGTGGTGCCGCCGCCGCGACCCTTGCCGAGCTCGGCTATCAGGTGAAGTGCTTCTGTTACCAGGACAGCCCGCGCCGCGCGCACTCGATCGCCGCCCAAGGCGGAATCAATGCCGCGAAGAACTACCGCAATGACGGTGATTCCACTTTCCGGCTGTTCTACGATACCCTCAAGGGCGGCGACTTCCGTTCACGCGAGGCCAACGTTTATCGACTCGCTGAAGTCTCCACCGCCATCATCGACCAGTGCGTTGCCCAAGGCGTGCCCTTCGCACGCGAATACGGCGGCCTGCTCGACAACCGCTCCTTCGGCGGAGCTCAAGTTTCCCGCACCTTCTACGCCCGCGGCCAGACCGGACAGCAACTTCTCATCGGCTGCTATCAGGCCCTCGAAAAGGAAATCCACAAGGGTGGTGTGAAGATGTTTTCGCGCACCGAAATGCTCGACCTCGTCCTCGTCGATGGTCAGGCCAAGGGCATCGTCGTCCGCGATCTCAACACCGGAAAGATTTCCTCCCACGCGGGCGATGCTGTCCTCCTGGCCACCGGCGGCTACGGCAACGTCTTCTTCCTTTCCACCAACGCCATGGGCTGCAACGTGACCGCCGCTTGGCGTGCCGCGAAAAAGGGAGCCCTCTTCGCCAACCCCTGCTACACGCAGATCCACCCGACCTGCATTCCGGTCAGCGGCGAGTATCAATCGAAGCTCACCCTGATGTCGGAGTCGCTCCGCAACGACGGCCGCGTCTGGGCCCCTCGGACCCGTGAGCTCGCGGAAAAGATCCGCAAGGGGCAGTTGTCGCCCAACGACATCGCCGAGGATGATCGCGACTACTTCCTTGAACGAAAGTACCCCTCCTTCGGAAATCTCGCACCACGTGACATTTCCTCCCGCGCGGCCAAGGAAGTCTGCGATGAAGGCCGTGGCATCGCTCCCACCGGCCTCGGGGTCTATCTCGATTTTCGGGATGCCACCAAGCGCCTCGGCGAGGACACCATCCGCGCACGGTACGGCAACCTTTTCCAGATGTATGAAAAGATCGCAGGCGAGGATCCCTACACCCGTCCGATGATGATTTATCCAGCCGTCCACTACACCATGGGCGGTCTTTGGGTGGACTATAACCTGATGTCGAACGTCCCCGGCCTGCACGTGCTCGGCGAGGCGAACTTCTCCGACCACGGCGCGAACCGCCTCGGGGCCTCTGCTCTGATGCAGGGATTGGCCGACGGCTATTTCGTCGCCCCGACAACGGTCGCCAACTACCTCGCCACCCAGAAGCCCGGCACCGTCACCACCGACCATCCCGAGTTCAAGAAGGCCGAGGCCGAAATCAACGCCCGCACCGCCCAGATGCTCGCCATCGGAGGAAAGCGCACGGTTGATTCCTTCCACCGCGACCTCGGCAAGGTCATCTGGGACAAGTGCGGCATGGAACGCACCGCCCAGGGCCTCCACCAAGCGCTTCAGGAAATCCCCGCCATCCGCGAGGAATTCTGGAGCAATGTCCGCATCCCAGGCTCCGGCGCCGGAGCCAACATGGAACTCGAGAAGGCCGGGCGCGTCGCCGACTTCCTGGAGTTCGGTGAACTGATGTGCCACGACGCCCTCAACCGTGAGGAGTCCTGCGGTGGCCACTTCCGCGCCGAGCATCAATACACCGAGGCCGACCCCGAAGTGCAGGCAGGCAAGACCCAGCCCGGCGAGGCCAAGCGCCACGACGACACCTTCGCCTACGTCGCCGCATGGGAGTTCACCGGTGCCGGCAACGCTCCGGTCCTCCACAAGGAACCACTCACCTTCGAGACCCTGAAGCCCTCCGTCCGCTCCTACGCCTGATCCTTTTCCACAAACCCGTTCCCGCCTCACCCGCCATGTCCAAGCAACTCAATTTCACCCTCAAAGTCTGGCGTCAGGACAGCAAGGAATCCGCCGGACGCATCGAGACCTATCCAGCCAACAACATCCCCGATGAAGCCTCCTTCCTGGAGATGCTCGACATCGTCAATGAAGGCCTGATCACCCAAGGCAAGGAGCCGATCCACTTCGACCACGACTGTCGCGAAGGCATTTGCGGATCCTGCTCGCTAACGATCAACGGCATACCCCACGGCAAGGAGCGCGGTGTGACCACCTGCCAGCTCCACATGCGCAAGTTCACCGATGGCGACACCATCTGGATCGAACCCTTCCGCGCCAAGGCCTTCCCGATCGTCCGTGACCTGATTGTCAACCGCTCCGCCTTCGACCGCATCATCGCCTCCGGTGGCTACATCGACGTCCGCACTGGCTCAGCCGTCGACGCCAACTCGCTGCCGATCCCGAAAGCCGATGCCGATAGCGCCTTCGACGCCGCCGCCTGCATCGGATGCGGGGCCTGTGTGGCCTCCTGCAAGAACGCCTCCGCCATGCTCTTCGTTTCCGCCAAGGTCAGCCATCTCGGCCACCTGCCACAGGGCCAGCCCGAACGCGATAAGCGCGTGCTCGCCATGATCCGGCAGATGGATGCCGAAGGCTTTGGCAATTGCACGAATCAATACGAGTGCGAAGCCGCCTGTCCGAAGGAAATCAGCGCCGATCACATCGCCCGCATGAATCGTGACTTCGCCAAGGCCGCTGCCAAGGAGGCACTGGTCTAACCGTAGCTGGGAATGATCCTCGCAAGACCCCTAGGACTCATGAGTCCCAGGGGTCTTGTTTTTTGCCAAAGCACCGAAATTCATTTCCCAACTGACGCCCCTTCCGTTTTCCTTCAGTGTGCAAGTGATGAAGCACCTTCTATCCGCCTTCCTGCTCGCATGGTTCGCCGCGCCAGCCCTTCACGCCGAGCAGTCCACCGGGGACCCAAAGACGCCGACCAAGGCCGAGGCGAAGGCCGTGTTTGAGAAGGCCGACAAGGCGCTCAACGAAATCTGGGCGAAGGCGAAAACCCAGCTTCCAGCGGAGGAATTCGAAACCTTGAAGACCGATCAACGCGACTGGATCGGTTGGCGGGATTACATCGCCGCCTCCTTTACGATTGTCGGCTCCGAGGTTCCGGAAAACAAAGCGAAGGAAACGCCGGAGTACTTCGCGGCTGCTGCCGATTTGATGTTAGATCGGGCCCAATGGCTCAAGGGTTACCTGAAGGATCCCGTCGAGGAGGACACGATGACTGGAGTTTGGAAGGACAGCCAGGGAGGAAATCTCAACATCGTGCAGGAGGGAAAGAGACTCTTCTTCACCCTAGACGTCGTGCGTGGTCCGACTTTCCACCTCGGAAACATCGGTGGCGAGGCCTCATGGAACACGCCGCTCGGGTGGTTCACCGACAAGGGAAAGGACCCTGAGAAAAAGGAGGAAACCAACCTCGCCTTCATCCAGCGCAGCAGGAAACTGGAAATCGTCGGGGCGAATACCGGCGACTACCATGGAGCCCGCGCCTATTTCGACGGCGAGTATGTGCGCGTGGCGAAGCTGGATGCCAAGGAAGCGGCGAAGGTAAAGAAAGAGGCCATCGAAGGGCCTTCCGATCAGTGATTTCTCAGGCGTCGATCGGCGCGCAGATCGGATCGGCGAGCTTGTTGATGCGACCGGTGTCGAGGCGGTAGATCCAACTATGGATCTGGATAGACTGGCCACGTTCCCAGGCGTCTTCGACGATCGTGGTGCGGGCCACGTGCTTGGCCTGGACGCGGACATTCATTTCACAAAGCCGGTCCACCGCCGACTCATGATCGAGAGCGCCGAGCTCCTCGCGGTTCAGACGAGCCAGGGTCCGGATGCCCGCCAGCCAGTTGTCGATCAGCCCATGGCGGAAATTCTCCAGCGCAGATCTGACACCGCCGCAGCCGTAGTGGCCGCAGACGATGATGTGCTTCACCTTCAGGACATCGACGGCATACTGCAGGACCGCGAGGACGTTGAAATCGGTCTCTGCGACGACGTTGGCGACATTTCGGTGCACGAAGACCTCGCCGGGGGCCAGACCGGTGATCTGGTTGGCCGGGACGCGGCTGTCGGAACAGCCGATCCAGAAATACTCCGGGCTCTGCTGGTTCGCCAGGCGGGTGAAAAACTCCGGATCTGAGCCGACCATGGCGTCGGCCCATTCGCGGTTCGAGTTGAGGAGGTGTTGGAGGTCGGGCATTGGCTTGTTCGGGGACACTATTTCGGGATTCCCCGGACGCGGTGCAAGGTACAAGTTTGAGGCGTGATCCGCTCCTTCCTCGTCTTCGCCCTGTCCGCCGCCTGCGCGCTGGCGGCACCGAAGCGTGTGGCCGTTTTCGTCGCGCTGGCTGATAACGCCAGTCAGGGGATCATCCCGGTCCCCGCGAAGATCGGCGATGGCAACAAGCCCGATGACAATCTCTACTGGGGCTGCACCGAGGCTCTTCCCACCTGCCTGAAGGCAAGCAAGTCCTGGAAGCTGATCAAAAAAGAAATCCCGGCCGACACCCGGATCCTCGAACGCTGTACCTTCACCGACACGGCAGGAACGATTGAACTCACGG
>JANOBS010000519.1:0-6592 GCA_031411755.1 Luteolibacter sp.
GCCGGTATTGGTGGCTGATCCCCAAACCCCGGTGTTCGTCTCGTAGATGTCCGGAATACCGTCGCCATCCGTGTCCTTATTCTCAGGCGTGGTAGACTGCACCGTGAGGGTGGCACTGTTGGAGGAAGCTACCGAATTCCCCGCTTTGGCGGAAACATAGTAGGTGCCGGCATGCCCAGCACTCACATGAGGTAAGAAGAGACTGCGTGAGGTTTGCCCCGGCATAAGTCGTCCATTTTGATACCACTGGAAAGTCGGCGCAGAGGGACTATCGACCGTGCAGGTGAAGGATACGTCACCGCCTGGAACGACAGTCTTGGAGACAGGCTGGGTTTTGAAGACGAGTGCCTGCGGAATAAATGGCCACTCACCCTCCCAGATGCTGTAACTCAATTCCTTTTCGATATTGAGTAGATCGAATGCTGGACCTGCCGCAGCGAGCACGAAATCCAAGGACCCTTCCAATTTTCCTCCCAGTCCGCCATTTGTCGATACGGAGGCGGTCACTTCGGCTTTAGGCTCGATACCGGCACTGATGCCCGCCAACCCATAGACCAGAAATTCGATTTTCGGTTCCAAGCTCAGTTCATAGGAAAACTCGCCGGTGAGTCCCAAATTCCCCCCGAAGTCCGGCGAGGTGGCTTGGAACGCTGAGATCCAGTCCATAGGGGAGCCCCGCTGATAGGAAATGCCAAAGCTGGCACTGGCCTCCTGACGATAGGTGACGCTGAAGTTCAGCAAGGCTTTGGCATCCGTTTTGGATTTCACCAAGAAATCGAAACCCAGCGTCGCGTACACAGGAACCACGCCAATGTTCCCCAGATAGACCACGGTTTTCGGCTCGCTGGCCTCCGGTAGATCGTAAAGCGTGCGTTTCACGCTTACGCCCGCCAGCAACACTTCTCCGTCAAGGACAGTGGATGATGAGACCTGGCCGCTGGCGATCGCTTCAAAGGATTTCAAACCGCTCCAATCGAGTTCAATCCCCGCACGCACCCTTGGTTTGAACCACCATGAGTAATCCGTGGCGGTTACTTTCAACACGCTCATGCCGCTGCCACTGGAAGTAGTGATTCCATTTACCTTGGCTTCGTAGCCATCGGTCTTGAGCTTGAACTCGCTGCCGGAGAGGTCATAGCCGATGCGCGGGAAGTCCAAGGTTCCCGTAACCGCCAAGGCACGGACCAAGGTTCCACTTCCATCCAATTCATAGACCACCGAGTTCTCAGAAACCGTCGCTGATCCGCTGCTGGCAAAATCCGTTAATGCGGCATCGGTGGTCATCACCGTGAGTTTCAGATTTGCCGCATCATTGCTGGTCGAAATCACGCGCCGATAGAAAATCTCAGTCTCCTTGGTCGGGGCCAGGTTGCAAATGAGCTGGCCGACTACAAACGCCGGAACTCCGCCGGATTCATAGGTGATTACAATCCGATCCGCCAACACTGAGTCGATATGCCACGGCGGCGGATCGTTTGCTTTCTTAGGACCAGTTGGGGCTGGATACCGTGAGGCCAACGCGGCGGCTGGCCCACTGACCCGCTGTCCCGCTCTCTGCGCCGTCGGTGAACCAAAGACGAAAATATTCGCTGCAGTCTGGGGCTGTGGTTCCAAGCGGAAGCTCCATGTGTGGGTGAAAATGTGTCCAAGAGTATCGGCGGCGACCAAGGTTGCTGAGAGTGTCGCGCCCCAAGGGCCAAGGGCTGCGTCTCCGGAATCGTAGGTAATCGTGTTGCCTGAGATCGTCAGTCCTGCAGCTCCCGGCACAAGTGGTCCGACTGGGCCAACTGTGAGGCGAATGCTGGAAGGGTCGATACCTGAGGCATCAGAGAGTTCGACGCTCAAGTCAGCAAATCGGCCGACCGCAAAGCCATTCACAGCCGGATATTGAGCTTCGACCGTGGGGGCTTGGTCGTCGAAGTGCTGGACGCGGAAAAACTCTTTCGTACCCTGGGCAAAGGTATGCTCGATTGAAAGGCTATTTGCCACTTGGGGATAACCCGAAACAGGTGCCCAGTTCGTTAGGTCAGTAGAACGCAAGAGCGTATAGCAGTGTCCGGGAATCGTCTCAAAATAGAACTTCCTAGCTCCCGGCATGGTGTCGGAGGAGAAGTCGAACTGGGTTGCGATCTGTGGCGTGACAGCGCTCGCGCATCCGATGAAGATGACCGCCAGACAAAGGCTTCGCAAGTAATTCACCGTTTCGAAGTGGAAACCTTTCATAGGGGAAGGAGTTTAACCAACACCCAGACACTCCTCGAAAAACCTATTATCCGGCAAGGTCAATTGTCCTTCCATTCCATTCAATGCTTTTGGTTTGAGTTGATTAAACCAAAATGGTTGCATTCCGGTGTCGTTTCTGATTGTTTCCCCGCATGAACCTCACCGTCAAAAGCCTTCCCGACGAACTCGGCGAGGCTTTGAAAAAGGCTGCCAATGCCTCCAATCGCAGCATGAATCGCGAGATCATTGAGCGATTGATGCGGTCGTTTGATGCGAATAACTCCGATGTGAACAACTTGGGAACAATCCCGCGAGTGAACGAGTCGCCGGACGAGGTCGCGGATGCGTGGGGGAAGCTAGCCGGGAAGTGGAAGTCTGCGCTTTCCGTGGATGACGAGATCGCTGCTCTTTATGAAACGCGTTCCGGTGGTCGCGATGTGGACCTTTCCTGGTGAGCCGCCATGTATCTCCTCGATACCGATACCTGCGTGGCGATTTTGCGCGGAAACGAGAAGGTGATCCTGCGTCGGCGTGGAATCTATTCGCCGGTGGTGACTTCGGAAATCACGGCGTCCGAGCTTTTCTACGGAGCGGCGAAATCGACGGATCCGGCAGGCAACCGGCAGGTGGTGCTCCAGTTTCTCAGAACCCTGGAAGTGGTCCCGATCGGGCTGCGTGGGGCCCAGTTTTTCGGGGCGTTCAAGAAGCGTCTCCAGGCGGAAGGGCAGTTGATCCCGGATGCGGATTTGTGGATCGGGTCGATCGCGCGGTCCTTGGAGGCGAAGCTGGTGACAGGAAACACCCGGCATCTCGGTCGCGTGCCGGGGCTGATCTGCGAGGATTGGATTCGAGGCTGATCCTGCTCATTTCACCGCATGGACTCTTCGGGATTGAGTCCGGGGCGGGTTTCCCGGAAAACCCCTGCGGATGAAAATTCTGGTTGTTGGCAAAGGTGGACGCGAGCACGCGCTGGTTCGGGCATTGGCGGAGTCTCCGGGGCAGCCGGAGTTGTTCTGTTTCCCGGGGAGCGATGCGATCCATGAGCTTTCGAAGCCGGTGCCGGTCAGCGGCCTGACCTCGCTGATCGCCTGGATGAAGGCGAACGCCATCGACCTCTGCGTCGCTGGCGAGGAAAGCTACCTCGTCACCGGCGAGGGCCTGGCGAATCTTTGCGAGCGCGAGGGCATCCCATGCTGGGGCCCGCCGAAGCAATCGGCCCAGCTCGAAGCCTCGAAGGAATTCTCGAAGGAATTCCTCCTCCGCCACCAGATCCCGACTGCCAAGGCGAGTGTTTGCGGTAATCTAAAGGAGGCCCGTGCGGCCATTCACGGCGTTTACCCGACCGTGCTGAAATTCGACGGACTCGCCGCTGGAAAGGGCGTGGCCGTATGTCCGGACGACGAATCGGCCGAGCGTTTCCTCCACGAAGTCTTCACCGAGCAGCGCTTCGGCGAGGGCCGGGTGCTGGTCGAGGAGTGCCTCGTGGGCCCGGAAGTCTCAATTTTCGCGGCCATCGTTGACGACCGTTTCATGATCTTCACCCCCGCCCGCGACTACAAGCGTGCCCGCGACGGCGACGAAGGCCCGAACACCGGCGGCATGGGTGCGGTGGCGAGCCGACGCCTCATTGACGCCGCGCTTCTGAAACAGATCGAGCAGGAGATCGTCCAGCCGACGGTAGATGGCCTGCGCGCCGACGGGCTGCCATATCGTGGCTTCCTCTACTTCGGCCTCATGCTCACGGCGGACGGACCGAAAGTCATCGAGTACAACTGCCGTTTCGGCGATCCCGAGTGCCAGGCCGTGATGCCGCTGGTGAAAGGCGACCTCGCCGCCTTCTGTCTCGCTGGTGCGAAAGGCGACCTCCAGGAAAACCTCATCCGTTTCGACGAAGGCTGGAGCGTCTGCGTCACACTGTCCTCCGCCGGTTATCCGGAAAGTTCCCGCAGCGGTGATGTGATCAGCGGGCTCAACGACCTCCCCAACGCCCGCGTTTACCACGCCGGCACCAAGCACGGCCCGGACGGCCTCTGGGTTACCAATGGCGGCCGTGTGCTCTCGATCGTCTCAACCGGTGGCAGTCGTGAAATGGCCGTCACCAACGCGCATCGCGCCGCCAGCCAAGTCCGCTTCGACGGACTCCAGCGCCGCCACGACATCGGCATCCTCAATTTCTAACACCTCATGAACCGCACCCTCGATGCCGATGCCATCGCCCAGGCCGTGGAAACCCTCGCCACCGCTATCCGCGAGCGCACCAACGGCCAGCCGATCGCCCTCGTCGGCATCCGCAGCCGTGGCGACGAGGTGGCGGAGCGACTCTGCAACCTCCTCGCTGACGACGACCGCGAGCTGGAACTCGGGATCCTCGACATTTCCCTCTACCGAGACGATTTCGAGCACCTCCACGAAAACCCGAAGCTCCAGGAAAGCGACATCCCGTTTCCTGTGGATGGCGCGCACATCATCCTCGTCGATGATGTGCTCTTCACCGGCCGCACCATCCGCGCGGCGCTCGATGCGCTGTCAGACTACGGCAGGCCCGGAAAAGTCGAACTCGCGGTGCTGATCGATCGTGGCCATCGCGAGATGCCGATTCAGCCCGATTACGTCGGCGTGAAACTGGAGACGAATCGGCTCGATCAGGTCCACGTTTCCCTGGAGACTACCGACGGTCAGGATCGCGTCGAGATTGTCGAAAAGCCAATGCCATGAACCCGCTGCCGCAAAAGAAGAAGTCTGCCGAGGAAATCGCGAAGCTCCGCGAGGACATGGGACTTCCTCCCGGCATCGTCGAAGCGACTCCTGAACCCGAGCCCGCCCCAGAGTCCATCGTCCAGCCCGAGCCACCGCGTCCCCGCACGGAGCCCAAACCGGTCCGCTCGCTTCGCCGTTCCGAACGTCAGGAACCCGCCGAGCCTCACATTTCCTCCACCGAATCCTGGGCCTCCTCACTTCCCGCCCAGCGTCGCAGCGAGAACGAATTGGAGAAAATTCGTCAGCGCGAGGCCATGCAGGCACTGGTCACCGACGTACCACCCGCCGTGGCCCAGCTCCAGGCCATCACCGCGCATCCGGTGGTGCTTTCCCTCGGCTACGTCCTCGTCGTCGGTGGGGCCCTCGGCTTCATCGCGGTCGAGGATTACGCCATGGTCAAGCCCGAGGTTTATGCCCTCAGCGGCTCGATCGGTGGACTGCTCGTCGCCCTATTCATTGCGTTGAAAAAGGTGCGCTCCCGCCACCACGCCGGCTTCATCGCGATGATCGCGCTGGTCGTCCTCGTCTTCACCGTCTTCCATCACTTCAACAATTTCAACCCGCCCAATGCCTCGTAAGGACCTGCTCGACATCGCCGGACTCGAACGTGAGGAGATCGACCACCTCCTCGATCAGGCCGTGCCCTTCAAGGAGCTTTTCACCCGCTCGGTGAAGAAGGTCCCCGCACTCAAGGGCAAGTCGGTCCTCATGCTCTTCTACGAGCCGAGCACCCGCACCCATTCGTCCTTTGAGGTCGCGGCGAAACGGCTCTCCGCCGACGTCACGAACTTCGACGTCCCGCATTCCTCGATCGTGAAAGGCGAGTCTGTTAGGGAAACCGTCGAGACCCTCCAGGCGATGCGGACCGACTACATCATCGTCCGACACGGTCGCTCCGGGCTTCCGGGCACCATCGCGAAGATGACCCGCGCCAGCGTGATTAACGCCGGCGACGGAGCCCACGCCCACCCGACCCAGGCCTTGCTGGATGCCTTCACGATCAAGGAAAAGTTCCCCGATCCCACTGGCAAGCGCGTCCTGATCGTCGGCGATATCCTCCACAGCCGTGTTGCGCGCTCCACCAGTACGATCCTGAAAAAGCTCGGCCTGGAAGTCGCCTACCTCGGACCCGGCTCGCTGGTTCCGAAGAACGGTCCGGAAAACATCCGCCGCTTCACGAACTACGACGAGGCGATGGCCTGGTCGCCCGACATCGTCTATCTCCTCCGCGTCCAGATGGAGCGTCAGGAAGTCCAGTATTTCCCCAGCCTGCGCGAGTATCACAAGCTCTACGGCGTCACCGATGAACGCCTGAAGGCGATCTCCGACAAGGGCCTCTACCTCATGCACCCCGGCCCCGTGAACCGCGGCGTGGAGCTCTGCGACGCCGTCATGGACTACGATCGCACCCTCATCAACGACCAGGTCGAAAACGGCATCGCCGTTAGAATGGCCGTGCTTTACTGGCTCAAGCCGGGTGGGGAATCCTGAGGTTCCCTCCGTCGCTTCCGGTCCGCTAGCTGGGGTCCGTGTTGATGGACGCAGTCCACCCAGCATGTCGTGGCACTGGTGCGGCGGCCACGACAGAGGCTGGGTGGAGCAATCGTTCGGC
>JANOBS010000520.1:0-8049 GCA_031411755.1 Luteolibacter sp.
CCAGCGGCGTCAGACGCTCCACGGTTTCGAGGTTGTGGTTGAAAATGTGCGGACGGGCATCCATCACCATTTGCAGCGCCCAGTCGCGGTCGTTGAAATCGGGCACCAGCACCTCGATCACGATGCCCGGATTCACTTCGCGCACAGACTCGATGGTCCGCTGGAAATGCTCGGCTCCGCCATCCTTGAGATCGTCACGCGCCACGGCGGTGATCACGACGTGCTTCAGACTCATCCGGCGGGTCGCTTCCGCCACGCGGGCCGGCTCATCGGATTCCAAAGCGTCCGGGCGGGCGGTCTTCACCGCGCAGAATCCACAAGCGCGTGTGCACTTGTCACCGGCGATCATGAAGGTCGCGGTTCCCTGGCCCCAGCATTCCCAGCGGTTCGGGCACTGGGCCTCCTCGCAGACGGTCACCAGCTTGAGGTCGGTCACCAGGGATTTGGTCGACCAGAACACCGGGTTGTTCGGCAGCCGGACCTTGATCCAGGAAGGCTTCTGCTCCCGATGCAAGGCTGGATCCATCTTCACTTTCGGGCCGCACGCACTCATGACGGGGGGACGCTAGTTCGACACCATGGGCGGGGAAAGGGGAAATTTTCGGGACTGATTCACCGGAACAAGGACTCCACCCCCATCGCCGACTTCCGCAAAAACTTCGGGATTTTTTTAGGGAAATGTCGTTGGAAGTAGCGGAAGGCCACCCCGAGGAGACTGAGCGTGAACAGGTGATCCACAAAGCGGTAGCCGCGCTTCCGCCTCAACAACAGGGCGGTGGTCCATTTCAGCGTGCGGCGTTTGATGTGGAAGTCGCTGAAGTCGGTCTTGATGCGGTAGCGGCGGCTTTTCGGCCAGCGAATCTTGTAGGCCTTTTTTGCCGTGAGGATGTCCTGCTGGATGGTTTCGTCGGCCTCTGAAAAATAGAAGCGTCGGGCCAGCAGGATGAGGTGAAAGAGATCGCTCATGTGCTCGATATCGTCGATCGGAAGCTGCGCCTGTTGGGCGAGTTCGAGCATTCTCGGAAACAAGGCGAAGGCTGCTTCCCCCGAGCGCAGGGCCGCCTCACGATCCGCGACGAAGTGCCTCAACGCGGCGCGAACAGCGAAATTGATGAACAAGCAGTCCCAGTAGACATGCAGCAGCGGCGGGATGCGGACGCGGCGGAAGAAGTGCTTCTGCTTCGCAAAATCCCCGACGTAGAGCAGCTCACGGATCAGGGTATCGGAATGCCTCAGCAACTCCAGTGTGGCGGCGGCCTTGGACTCGCCGACAATTTCCGCGACGGCCTGCTCGACCGTTTGATGATTCTTGAAAATCCTCAGGGCGGTGAGGGTGTTGAGCCGGATCCAGACATCACGGCGGTCGCTTTCGAGAAACGCGAGCCGCCGGAAACGATGCCATCCACCGGTCTGGCACCAGACGGAAAGACCAACGACATTTTCCGCCTTTTCCAGCTCCCGGGCCATGCGCTCGCACTCCCAACCGGTGAATGAGGGATATTCGCCCGCACCCTCGTATTCGCGACGGGCCTGGAGTTCCAGGAGCTTCGGCTGAGGGACGGTGAAGAAAGCAGGGTTGAGCGGGAGGTAGCGGAAGAAATCGCTCTCGCCGTGCTTCATCGAGACGATGAAGTTCGGGGAGTCGATCCCGTCAAGCGTGCGGCCCAGCGTCTTCGAATGCCAGATGAGATCGCCGATGGGATGGGCTCCGACCGTCCAAGTGCGGAGGATCATCGTGCGGCCGCGCTGCTCGAATTCCGGGAGCAGTTGCTTGATCAGGCGGTTGGCATCCGCCGGGGTTTTCAAATGCAAGTGCGTCCGGATCGGGTCAGTCACGTCCAGCCCGTCGCTTTCGCCAATGCGGAGGATCAGTCCCGAGAGCTGGGGAAAATCATCGAGTACACAGCGAATCAGATCGCGGTAATAGGCATCGAGTGCGGCAGGTGAATCGCCGAGAAATTTCAAAACCGATGCGGTGGAGGGGAGAACGTCGGAAGTCAGGAAAATCCCGAGGCCGAACTCGGATTTAAGCAGGTCGAAGAGCGTGGTGAACTCCTCCCGGAAAACCGTGATGGCAGCTGCGACATCCGGTTCCTGGGCCGGGTGGAGCGCCAGGTGGGCCAGGTCATCGCAGGATACGGCGTTGAAACCGGCCGCCTTCGCCTCGCCAGCAAAGAGGCGCATGTCTGCGGCAATGCGATTCCAGTGTTCACGACGCTCTGGACCGCCCTGCGTCAAACGGCCGAAAGGAATTTTCGACCAGTTGATGCGGCGGACTTCGTATCCACGAGAGAACGGGCTCATGGCGTCGAGGAGGAACCATTCCATGAGGCAGTTTCATCCAATTTCGCCCTGCATTCGTGATTCGCGAGGCCTGTCTGATGGCGATTCCGTCACTGACGAGATCGTCACAACGACCCCGATTGCACGAGGGGGCTTGCAGGGCGAGGGTGCGGTGTGTTTACTAGGTGTTGGCACGCCCCATGCACTGGTGAATACGAATCTACGCGCTGTGACCGGAACCTGGACATCTCCCCCGCCTCGAAGGAAGGACGCCTTCTCCCTGATCGAACTCCTCGCCGTGATGGCGGTCATCACGATCCTTCTGGCAGCTGGAATCAAAATCCTCAGTGGAACCTCCGCGCAGGCACGCAAAACCGGGACCGATGCCCTGATTGCGACGATCGAGCAGGGCAGATCCAGTGCCATTACCACCCACAGCATCGTCCTGCTGGCCATAGCCGAGCCTGGTGATCTGCCGGCAGGAGATGACCGGGCACGTCTAGGGCTCTTCAAGATCAGTGAGTGGCCGGATTTCGCCACAACGGTGAACGGCACCCTGTTGAGGCGCTGGCAACCGATCCCCACGGGAGCGATCCCTTACGGCGGCGACTTCGAAGGCATCCGGAATCCCTATGATCTCCCGGAAATCACGGTTCGCTACCAATCCGCCGGCAAGGACATCGAGGTGACCGTTCACGCCATCGCCTTCACCCCGCGCGGTGGACTGCGCTGGCCGACTGGCTCGGATCCCGTGGTGATGCGTCTCGCCGAAGGAGGCTATCGTGGCGGCAAGGCCGTCCCGGACCGCCGGGGGGACGCCAAGATCGTTTCAGAAAACCGCCTGCGCATCGGACGCGTGGTCGCACGCCCATGGAGGATCGACGGATGAACACCCCCCACCGCCATCAACCTGCAAAGGGCTTTTCCCTGATTGAGACCATCGTTTCCGTCGGAGTTCTCGCCATGGCGATCCCGCTGGTGCTCGGCGCACTGGTGGAGTCAGGAGGCAGCAGCAACTCAGCGGCTGCGGAGACGCGTGCGGGCTGGATCGTTCCAGCCTGCCTCAACGAACTGAAGGCCGCTGCCGAAGGAAAAAGCCTCCTGATCCCTCTCATTCCATACGGCGAGAAATTCCCAGCCGCCGGCCAGGTCTACGGAATCGCCTTCACCGCATCCGGCCAGTCCCTCGGACCGATCGACAAGCCCACCTACGAAAGCGGATTGAGGGAGATGAACGGTCAGGATGTCCGCTACATTACCAAGTTGGAAGGTGAGGTTCTCGCCGCCAAAACCGGTTCGGCGCCGATGCGCTCGGTGCTCGTCACCATTGAATACCCCGCCGTGGCTCCGGCTGGCAAACGGACCAAGCTCGAATTCAATACGAAGACGCCATGAGCCGCTGCAGCCGACAGTCCCCCGGATTCACGCTGATCGAACTGCTCGTTTCGATGGCCATCGGCACCGTCGTGCTCCTCATGGCCGTCAGCGTGCTCGGCCTTACCGGTGATGGCTACGACCGCATCGGCGGGTCAGTCTCCACCGAGCGTGAGGCACGTGCGGTCCTGAGCCAGGTTTCCTCCGACCTCACCACCGCCCGCTTTCACAAGGATCAGCTTTTCGAGAAAACCAGCGTCACCTGGCCGAAGGACGGCATGGGCTTCCTCGCCCTCCAACCGACAGATGCCCAATCGACCGAAGGCCGCATCGGAGACCTTTGCGCCATCCATTATTACGTGAAGGACCTCGAAACCGAGGGCCGTGTCGTCCGCTGTCTAATGCGGGGTTTCCGGGAAAGCGCCGAGACTTTTGATGCAGTGAAGAATGGTTCGATCATCCCCCTTTTCGCTCCCCGGGACCGGGATGAACCCATTGCCTTCGGAGTCGTCTCCTTCGAGGCCAAGCCAAAGTCACGCGATGAGGCCGGACTCTGGAAGGACTGGACTTCAGACCAGCCAACCCAGCCCCAGGCCATTGAACTCAAGCTGGTCCTCGCCCGCCGTGATCTCACCGGAAAGCTCTCCACCTCGGCCGACTGGGACGGCGGAGGGACCACCGGGAAACTGCTGGGAAAACCCGAAGATGCCGCGAGAAATCGTGGCCTCGAAACATTCGGAAGTCTGATCCGATTTGGAAACGATGAAGTCCGCTGAATCCATACCGGCCCGCTTCCGCGCGGGCTTCACCCTGCCGGCGGTCCTCGTGATCGCCTCCGCGCTGCTGCTGCTTGCCGTCGGTTTGCTGCTGGTCGTGGGCATTGAGCGCAAGACCGCGCGATCCTACCTCGACCGCGAACGTGCCGAACTCACCGCACGCGCCGGGCTCGAGGATGTGGTGGCGGTGCTCAGGACGGAGACGGCGAACGATGATTTCGTCATTGTCCAGTCCAAGCCCACCACTCCGATCACGGCAGGAAAGACTTCCGCCCCCGCCCTTTTCATCGCCCGGGGAAAAGCCTCCGCCACCAGCCCCACCTATCGTTATCTGCCGCTTTTCAGCACCACAACCGCCCCGACCGAAACCAAGTTCACCACTCCCGAGCTCGATTCCCTCGTTTCGACCGCTGATGGGGCCTCCACCGAGATCACCACCCTGCCTTACCTCGACAAGTCACGGCTTGCCTGGATTCCCGTCACTGACAGAAAGGGCAAGCTCGTCGGCCGCTACGCTTTTTGGGTCGAGGATCTCCAAAGCAGGGTGGACGCCCGGACTGCCGGCAACACCAAGGACACCGCAGGTGAGCACAAGCGCTTCGGCTGGATTTCCGGTGATACCTCCACTTACGCCAAGTTTCCTGCTCCGGGACTCAATCCCGCGCCATCCTCTGTCGGCACCGACGGACGCGACAAGGAGCCACCGCTTGATCCCGTGGGCCTCTACGCGCTGGACCCGGACATCACCACCGCCAAGGACACTTCGGCTCTCGACAAGACGATCATCGACAACCGCATCGCCCTGGTATCCCCCGATTCTGTCCTTGCGGTCGCCGGCATCAGGCCGCCACTCACGCGTGATGCCACTGGTCGCCTCCTGGACCTCAAGGCCCGGGCCGTGGAGGAGAATCTGACCGCCAGCGTCCAGCCTTACGACGAGCAGCCGGTGGTGCCGTTCGCCCAGGGGATTTCCGTAGCAGCAGCCGGAAAGCCGAAGCTCAATCTCAACGAAATGCTGGCGAAGACACCGGACAATGCCGTTACCGAAATGGCGGCGTGGATCGACCGCGCCCTGCCCACCTTCAAGGACAGGAAGGGCGGCTTTGGTGAAGACTACCTCAAGACCTTGGCCGCCAGCGCGATCGGTTATGCCGCTCCTGGAAACAAGCCGGTCGTGAAAATGGGCACCTACCGCGGACTCGGAGCCAGCCCGATGATCAGTGAGATTGTCCTGGATATCAATTACCTCGGCTACACCACCAAGGGCAGCAACAAGATCATGCTCTATGAGTTCATCCTCTTCGGGGAAATGCTGAACCACACCAACCTCCCGATCGAAGGCCAGTCCGCACTCAGTTATGAAGTGGGCCTCAACCTCCCACCGATCGGCGCGATCCCCGTAGGAACCCGTTTCGACGATCCTTCCCTGCTTTCAGATCCCAGCCAAACGACCCACGACCTAGTACCGCTGAACGGCCGTTATTGGTCGAAGCCCCAGCCAGTCACGCTGAAGCCTGGAGAATACAAGTTCGTGAAATTCGCGACGGTGCGCTACCAGATCAACATCGGCTCCGGTTCTGTTGGAGCGAATTTCAGCCTCAGCGAGGACCTAGGCGCGGCTGGACTGAGCATGAGATGGAATGACGCGGAAGTGGAGCGCATCCCATCGATCACCCGGGAAAGCACCGGGCTCACCTTCAACGCCTCATTCAGGAAATACTTCGGAAAGGCTGCCATCCCAGGCCACAGCTACGGACCCTTCGGGGACTTCATCAACAATATGGGCGATCCGCGCATCGCCCACTACATCCCCTTCAACGGAGTCGCGGTTGGCCCCGCCAATGGCATTCCCCTCGGCGAGAACTCGTTTCCCAACAACATCAGCCCGAACCGGCGCAACATCCGCTTTCAGACGATCTATTCCACGGACAGCAGCACCAAACCAAAAACCTACGGACGGGTGATCCCCTCCGAATGGCCGGACGGCGGGCATGATGTCGAGGTTACTTCCTGGAGCAATGGCTGGAGCACGACCCGGCAGGGCGACACCAGCCCACCGACCAGCGGCACCGGACCGGCCTTCGATCCCACCATCATTGCCAACTCCTCGACACCCCAGCCCGGAGAATCGCTGACCCAGCTTTCCGATCGCGGACGCTACTACAGCGCCACCGAACTCGGTCGCCTCTATGACCCGATCATGTGGGTCCCGACCTTCGATCCCGCCTCCGGACTCGATTCACGCATCCTCAGCAACAACGGAATTCCTGTTTCCTCAGCCGGCATCATGCCTGCCGCCGGAGCCTCGTGGCCGTCGGTGCAGGTGGAAAATTCCCCCAGCATCTACATGGGTGGCGGCAACACCCTGAGGATCGGCCGTCCCGAACACCCGAACTTCGATCAACCGACCGCGCATGCCCCCTGTTTGATGCCCACAAACCATGCGGCCCGCCTGCTCGATCTCTTCCACACGGGCAAATCCAGGTCAGATGACAAGGCCCAGCGTGAAGGCCCGGTAACGAGGATCGAAGGGCATGTCAACCTCAACACCGCCTCCCGCGAATCGCTCCGTGCCATGGCGGCAGGCCTTCTCGTCATGGATCCGAAGCTTTCAAAGCGTACTTCCGACACCTTCGACGGCAGGATGGCGCCCTCCATCCAGACCCTGGCCACCCTCTCCGCTGCAACGACCTCCCGGGAGGCTGACCTCATCGCGGATGCCATCATCCTGGGCCGCCCCTACACATCGCCGTCCGAGCTTGCCTCCGTCAACGGTGCCGACGGCAAGCCGGTCTTCGGGAACCCGGACCGCTACACGGACAAGAACAGGGTTCAATGGTCTGACGCCGCTGCCGAAGAGGTGTTCGGCCGGGTCTATGAAGCCTCAACCGTACGCTCAAGAAACTTCAGGGTGTGGGTGATCGGACAGGCACTTTCCCCCACCACGGCGGATGACACCTCGCCTGAAATCCTCGCCGAGGTTCGCAAGGCCTTCACCGTATTCGCGGATCCGGGTGTGCGCCAAAGCGACGGATCGATTGATCTCACCAAGTTCAAGGTCTCCATCCTCAATGAAAACGACTTCTGATTCACTGCCCGGCTCGTCTGGAACCAGACGCCTTCTAGCGCTGACCCTTCTCTCGGTGGCTTTCTCCAGCCCCTCGCTGTCGGCCCAGGAGAACAAAAAGGAGGGCCCGCCGCCCGTCTGTTTCATCCGCATCGCCAACACCGTGGCCCCCGGCACTGGAAACGTGAAGGTTCTCGTGGATGGCTCGGATGTTTACGAGCCCGGCTACAAGTTCGGCGCGGTCACGGGTGGGATCGGACTGTCACCTGGCAACCACACGGTCACGATCCGCCGCGAAGGAGTCAAGGAGGGCAGCAGCAAGGTCAGCGTCGAGAAGGACCAGACCGTAACCCTGATTCCATTCGCCGAGCTTGTTCCCGCGACCGATCAGGAACCCGCCCACCACGCCATCCGCATCCTGCGTCTCAAGCAAAAGCAGACGGAGAATGGCCGCAGCGCCTCATTCATCTCCGTCTCCGGACAACCGGAGGTCCAGGCCGAACTCCGTGATCCCGCAGGCAAGTGGGAGAAGGTCTTCGTCAAGCGCCT
>JANOBS010000521.1:0-20881 GCA_031411755.1 Luteolibacter sp.
GTCAGGATGACGAGCGTATTGTCGGTGAGGCCCGCCTTGTCGAGGGCATCGAGGACCGCGCCGACGGTGGAGTCCGTCTGCATGACGAAGTCGCCGTAATCATTGAGGCCGCTTTTTCCCTTCCATTCCTTGGTCGGCAGGATCGGGGTGTGCGGGGAGTTGAGCGGCAGGTAGAGGAAGAAGGGTTTGCCCTGTTTGGCTTCGGCGGCGCGACCGTTGATGTAATCGACGGCCTTTCCTGTTAGAGCGGGCAGCACGTCGATGGCCTCGAAACCAGGAGCCGCCGGGCCCTTGCGGATCCACTCCTTCTCGACGGTGGGCAGTTCGGTGACGCGATCATTTTCAATGAAGACATAGGGGGCCATGTCGAGCGAGGCGCTGATCCCGTGGAAGTAGTCGAAGCCGACAGCATTCGGCCCGTCCTGGATCGGCTTGGTGTAGTCGATCTTCTTCGGGTTGTCACTGGCCCCGGCAGCGGCGGCGTCGTTCTGAGGCCAGTTCATGCCGAGGTGCCATTTCCCGATGCATCCGGTGGCGTATCCCTGCTCCTTGAGGAAGGCGGCAACGGTGGTGCGACCGGGCTCGATGAGTCGCGGCGAGTAGCCATTGAGCACGCCCATCTTCATGCGCGAGCGCCAGTTGTAGCGGCCGGTGAGAATGCTGTAGCGGGTGGGCGTGCAGACGGCGGAGCTGGAGTGGGCGTCGGTGAACTTCATGCCGCCGGTGGCGATGCGGTCCATGTTCGGCGTGGCGATCTTGCCCTGCGGATTCAGGCAGCGGACATCGCCGTAGCCGAGGTCATCGCAGAGGATGAAAACGATGTTCGGCTTGGCCGGAGCCGCGGAAAGTGGAAGACCGGATGCCAGCAGGAAGGAGGCGGCGGCAAGCAGCAGGGCGGCGGGTTTGACTGGCATGAGGGTGAAGGTGCGAACTGAAAATGGAGTGACTGGCACGGCGAACGAGCTGATTACGGGTTTCTACTCCCGGAAGTATCGCCGACCTGCCGAACAAGTCATCACTGGAAAAAGGCCCGGATTCTGAAGGCAATGTCCATTTTTGCATGGCAGGATTTTCCCCAGCAGGGAGTAGTCTCCGGGGAATCATGGACAGCGAGCAGCCAAACAAGACCGGTGGCGACAATGGGGATGGACGCTTCCTGCGTCTGTTCGTCCATCACGAGCGTGCGCTCAGGGCCTATGCCCGGGCGATCGTGCCGACCTGGGATGCGGTCGACGAGGTCATTCAGGAAGCCAGCGTGGTGCTGTGGCGGAAGCTGGAGCACCTGGATGCCGATGAGAATTTCCTGCCATGGGCGAAGGTGGTGGTGCGCTTCGAGGCCCTGCGTGCGAGACGGACCTTCGCTCGCGATCGCCTTGTCTTCAGTGAGGAGCTGCTTTCGATGCTGGCCGACGAGGCCTCGGAAATGGAGGAGGATGAACTCGTGCTCGAGAAATCCGCGCTCAGCCTGTGTTTCAGGAAACTCTCCCCCGCTCATCAGGAACTGTTGCTCGCGCCTTATGCCGGGTCCGGGAAGGTCAAGGAACTGGCCGGCCAGTCCACCCGCAGCGTCAACAGCCTCTACAAGCTGCTCGGTCGCCTGAGGGCCAAGCTGCAAACCTGCATCGAGTCTGAACTCACCTCGGTGCGAAGGCTCTCCATTTCCAAGGGCAACCTCCAGTCACGACCCCAATGACACACGATCCACTAGGCCCTACCTCCCGCAAGCCAGAGGACCTGGAGATTCTGCATCGCCATCTGCTCGGGCAACTGGAGCCGGAGGAATTCCAACAACTCGAGAAGGACCTGCTGGCCTCAAAGGAGAGCCGGGCTGACTACCTGCGCGCGGTCCGCGTCGATGCTGCGCTTCATGATGAGTCCAGCCGGCTCCGCGAGGAAGAGCCCGCCGAACGGGTGAATCTGATCAAATGGACCAGCCTGGCACTCGCCGCTGCGGCCGTGGTGCTCGCCATGCTGGGCATTTGGAAAACTTTTCTCCGCGAGCCAGCTTCACAAATCGTCCAATCCAGCGCGACGGTCGAAATTGCCACCCTGGCAGACACTCGTGACTGCAAGTGGAAGCAGCCAGCCTCCGCGATGAAGGTGGAGAACCGCCTTTCCGCAGGGATGCTCGAGCTGGAGTCCGGAGTCGCCCTGATCGAATTCGACAGCGGCGCGAAGCTCGCCCTCCAGGGCCCCGCCCGTCTGGAGTTGATCAGCGCCAAGCTGGCACGCCTGCATTTTGGAAATGCCACCGTGCGTTGCGAGCAGGGACTTTACAGTTTCAGCCTCCAGACACCGACCTCGACCGTGATCGACCTCGGCACGGAGTTCGGAGTCGCGGTGGAGCCCAGCGGCCTTTCCGAAGTGCATGTGCTCGATGGCGAAGTCGAAGTGGCGGACGCGACGAACAAGGAGCAGCAGAGCACCAGCTTTCTCAGTGTCGGAGAAACCATGATCCTGGCGAGCAATGGAGAGAACCAGATGGTCGACAGCTCGACCCGGAAATGGATCCGCGACTACACCACGCCAGCCGACCGTGATGCGAAAAGTGTCCCGCCGAAGATCCTCGCCCGTGACTCATTCCCCACCGACCTGAGTCAGGAAAAGCGGTTCTCGCTTGGCACCGGATGGTCCAGCAGCTGGTGGCAGGCTTCCAACGATGGCAAGAAGGGAGAATTCCGCTTCGCTCCGCTGGAACCCCTGGTGAAGCGAAACAAACAAGAAGGGCTGGGAATGTTGGTGGGCGGATGGGTGGAGATACGCCGCTCGCTGGCAGAACCGATCGACCCCGAGAAGTCGCAGACGGTTTATGTCGGCTTTTCACTCCATCGGATGAATCCCAATCAGCGGGACAAGACCGGTAAGCTCAGTGAGGCGGCTTTTCTTTTACGCAGTTCGAAGGACCCGGCCACGATGCTTGGCGTCGCCTTGAGCGGACTCAACCATTGGGTCGTGCTCGAGCCGGGAGGCTGGGAGCGCTCGGAGCTTCCCGCTTTGGGGAAAAGTCCGTTTTATGTCGTTGCGAAAATCGAGTTCGATTCACGGCGTGGCAACAGGGTCTCGGTGACGGGTTACGATGTTTCCGCTGCGATCCCCTCTCATGAACCGGAACAGTGGGAACTGGTCAGCCAAAGGCAGCTCGCGAAGATCAATGTGCCGCTGGATGTGGTCGCTCTCCAGGTCCGCCAGACGGCTTTCAAGTTTGGTGAAATCACCTTGGGCAATTCATGGCAAGCGGTCGCGGATCCCGCCTCAGTGAAACACTGAGATCCGCATCTGCTCTGCATCCAGTTGGTCAAACCCATTCACTTTCCACATGAACCTTCGTCGCACCGCCATCGCCTTCCTGCTGGGCTGGCCGCTGCCCCTCCCGGCCATCCAGGTTCCTCTTACCAACCCCTCAGGGGAAACCAACAACGGCGTCGACCGCACGAGCCTGCCGGACGCTTCGTTCCCTGGGTGGACCGGGGCCAGTGCCCAGATCATCCACGGCACTATCCATGGAGGCAACGGAGCCTGGCGCCTTTCGCTCAATCCGGGTGGTGAACTCCGTCAGCTGACAACCCACACCATCCAAACCGGCGAGGCCTTCAGCCTGCGCTTCGACGCCGCCACTTTCTCCGGCCTGCCAACCGATGTGACCGCCGAGTTCTACACCGAGAGCTCGCCCGGGGTCGTCACGGTGATCCTGACCAAGGTCTTCACCTTCAACTCGCCGCTCACCTCGGGCTACTGGGAGGGATTCCAGCTTCTCACCACTTTCGGCGACTTCAACGCATCGGCAGGAAAGGCGATCGGCGTACGCTTCCGAAACACGGCAGCCACGGGAAAGTTCCTGTCGTTCGACAACGTCCGCCTGGAATCCTTCACCTCGATCTCGCCGACGGCCACCTTCTCCAAATCCTGGGCAACCACGCCTGACCGCCCTTGGGTGGGAGCAGACTTCTGGGCGAATCGTCTCCAGGATTGGGAGATCAACGGTGGCCGGTTGCAACCCCGCTTCGGACTCTCCACCAAGCCACTCCGCACGGTGCACCGGCTGACCACGTCGGTTCGCGAGGAGCCCGGAAATTTCAATCTCAGCGTGCGGACCGGCCTTGTGGCGACGGAAACCTGGACGGCGGGAGCCTTGACCGGTCTGTTCATCGGAGCCGGGGCCAGCCACGACTACCGGGGCGCAGCGCTGATGCATCACAAGGGTGGACGCGACGGCGGCATCTTCCTCGGAGTGAAAAATAATGGCGCAGCAGTCATTCAAGACAACCGACTCCTGACCCTCACCCAACTCGCCCTCGGCTCGACGCCCGCATCCCTTCCCGCAAGCTTCCGCATCGAGGTGACCGCTACCTGGCAGAGTGCCAACCGCAACTACCTTCTGGGGCTCAACGTCCGTGACGGCACCAGCGACGCCGTCGTCAGCCAGACCAGCATCACCGTCGATCCCTACACGATTCTCGGAAACATCGGGCTCTTCTCCCATCCCGCGTCTGGCACGACGCGCTTCTGGTTCCAGGACTTCACCGGCTCGGGCACGAAGATTGAGAACCGACCCGAGCGCTCATTCGGCCCGGTCATCTCCACCCAATACACGCTGAGCCGCAGCGTCATGAAGCTCACCGCCCAATTCGCCCCGGTGGTCGTCACGGGAGCACCACCCGTAGCTCTCCAACTCGATACCGGAAGCGGTTGGCAAACCGTCGCCACGGCCACCCTCGATCCGGACGCCTACACCGCCGAATTCCGCGTGCCCAACTGGAACTACAGTGTGGCCGTGCCTTTCCGTGTTGGGTTCGCGGAGGGAGGAGTCACCACCTATCGCACGGGAGTCATCCAGGCCGATCCGGTGAACAAGCCGGAGATCGTTGTCGCCGCACTCACCTGCATGATCCACTGCGCGGCCGACACGGCGAACGATGGCTTCAACGGCATCGACGACTCGGCCGGCGGCGCGGTTTCCTGGACGCGGGACCGCATCAATTTTCCCCACGAGGACATCACGCGGAATCTGCCTCTCCAGCAACCCGATCTCTATGCCTTCACCGGCGACCAGATTTATGAAGGAGGCAGCCCTACGGCTCAGGATTCGTCCACTGACGAGAACCGTCGGCTCGACTACCTTTACAAGTGGTATCTGTGGTGCTGGACGTGGCGGGATGTGATCGACGATCGTCCCTCGATCACCATTCCAGACGACCATGACGTGTTTCAGGGGAACCTCTGGGGAGAAGGAGGAAAGGCCACCACTACCCAGGAGAACGGTGGCTACACCAAACCGCCGGAATTTGTCCGGATGGTCGAGCGAACGCAGACATCCCACCTTCCTGATCCCTATGATTCCACGCCAGTGCAGCAGGGCATCGGCGTTTACTACACGAGCTGGGTTTACGGTCGGGTGGGACTCGCCATTTTCGAGGACAGGAAATTCAAGAACGGCTATGCCGACGAGGGATTCGGAACGATTGCGGCGACCGACCCCGCGTCCGATACCACCCGATTCAACCGCAGCGATCTCCAATTGTTAGGCACGCGCCAGGAAGCCTTCCTCGATGCCTTCGCCGCCGACTGGGCAGGCCAGGACATGAAGGCCGCCATTTCGCAATCTCCTCTCGCCAGCGCCAATACGCATGTCGGCACGGGCTATAGCCGAGTCTACTTCGACATGGATGCCAACGGTTGGCCGCAGAACAAGCGCGACAAGGCCGTCGGTCTTCTCCGCAAGTCCTACTCGCCGCACATCAACGGCGACCAGCATGTCAGCGTCCTGCTACAGCACGGCGTCACCGCCAATCGCGATGCCGTCTATTCATTCTGCGTGCCATCGATCGCCAACGCGTTTTCCCGCACCTGGGACCCTGCTGACACCACCTCGGGCACGACCACGGTGGTCAGTGGCTACACCGGTTCCTATCAGGACGGATTTGGAAACCGCATCCACGTCCTCGCGGCCGCCAATCCCGCGCACTACTACGGCAAGACCACCTACTACGGATCGCCCCTGCTTCATGACCGCGCCCCGGGCTATGGCATCATCCGTTTCAACAAGAAGGACCGCACCACCACCTTCGAATGCTGGCCGCTTTATGTGGATCCCGGAAATCCATCCACAGGCACCCAATATGCCGGCTGGCCGGTCACGATCCGCCAGACGGAGAACGACGGGCGCACTCCCAGCGGCTATCTTCCGGTCATCGATACCGGTGCGTTTCAGAATCCGGTGGTGCGCGTCTATGACCAGTCCACCAACGAACTCGTCTACGGCTATCGCGTTTCAGGAAACCGCTTTCGTGCACCCGTCTATGCGGCAGGGCATCTCTATCGGACGGAAATCGTCCCCACTGACGGAGCCGCAGTCCAGAGCACCAGCAACCTCTCATCCGCCGCCATGCTCGCCCACTCGATTGTGCTCTTTGAGGGCACAGGGCGATACCTGATCCGTGGACAGGTGTTCCGTCTGCGCTGGGACAGCCCCTCAGCGACCACGCTTTCGATCAACCAGGGAATCGGAAACCTGTCGTCCCGCACCCTTCAAGGAGTTGGCTTCGTCGACACCACCCCCACCGCCAACACCACCTGGACCCTGACCTCCACTCCGGCTTCAGGCCCGACCCTTCAGTCGCAGGTTTCCGTCCGGGTCTTTCCCACCAAGCAGGAGTGGCGGGCTTCATTCTTCAGCCCATCCGATCTCGCCAATCCACTCAAGGAATCCACCCTCTGGGGCGATCAGGCCGACCCTGATGGCGACGGGATTTCAAACGGTGCCGAGTACGCAGCTCAAACCTCGCCCCTCTCGGGCACCAAAAGCGAAGTGCTGCGCAGTGACATCGCGGGCCTGGTAGTCAGCTCCACCACGCAATCGTATCCGGTTCACGTGCTGCGTGAACTCCTCCCGGATGCAGGCTATGTCTACGAAGCCCAATCGAGCGAAAACCTGAGCACCTGGAACGTGGTGCCGTGGAGCAGCCTGATCGAGGTGGCACGCCAGACCGGAGCGACAGGTCAGACCGATTTGGTCACCCTGCGCATGCCGGACTCCATCACGCAATCGGCGGCCTCCGCTCCGAAGCGCTTCTATCGCGTCGTCTTGAAGCCCAGCACACCTTGATCGACAAGGCTACCCGCTCAATTCACGGAGCGGGCTTCAAGGTCGGCTCGCCGCTCAACCACTTCAGCGACACCAGGAACTTGTCAGCCTCGATCAAGGTCTGGCTGAAGTGAGGCTCCTTGTTGAAAAAGCCGTGACCCGCGTCCGGATAGACATGGGTGTCGCAACGTGAGCCGACCTTCTTCATCGTTTCAGCAAAATCGGTGACGACCTTGACCGGGATCAGGTTGTCCTTATCGCCCAAGAAGACGATCGTCGGAGGGGCTCCCTTGGTGATGTTGTGGGCAGGCGAGAACTCCTTGAAGCGGCTGCCAACACGTTCATGTCCCCACTCGCCAGGTCCGTTGTTGAAGACCGGATTGAAGAGCACCAGCGCATTCGCCTTGCAGGAAGTCTTGAGGTCGTCCTTCGGGTCGTCCAACCCATCCACCAGCGTGGTGAACGCCGCCAAATGGCCACCGGCGGATCCGCCCGCAGCGGCAATGCGATCTGGATCGATCCCGAGCTCCGACGCATGGGAGCGAACGTAGCGCATCGCCGATTTCGCATCCGCACAGCAGATCAACGGAGGCCCTTTGTTACCCTTGACGATCGTTCGATATTCGACGCGCACGCCGACCATGCCACGAGTCGCGAAATACGTGCTCTGCTTTTCGAACTGCCCGGGCGTTCCACCCACCCAGCCGCCCCCGAAAAAATACACCATGCAGGGAAGCTTGCTGCTTGCCTTCCAGTCGGCGGGCTTTTCGATCAGAAGCTTGAGTTCGCGGCTGTCGACCTTCTTGTAAATGATTGCCTCCTCCGCCTGCAGTCGAAGGATGGGAGCCATCAGTAGGGAGGCGAGCAGGAGTGACTTGGTGAAATTTGTCATTTTTGGGTGGGGTTGGGACAGGAGACCAAAAGAGAGCCACTCCGCCTACACTCCCGACAACGTCAGAATCTGCCCAGCTATTTCAATCCGACTACGGCTTCCTGATTCCAATATTCCGGCAGGTTCGGTTGCTTGATGGAAGTAATCCACCGCACGGCTCGAAAGAACCGCCTGACATCGGATTTTCCCGTGGCAGGTTTCCATGCACCCATCACTCATAAACCCACCTTGCTGAAATTCGTCACACACCTTGGCCTCCTGTTTGGCCTGCTTTCCTCCTGCATGCTGGAGGCTGGAATCGTGGTCAACGCCGACTTCAGCCGGGACATCGTCTCGGGCACGAATCCCGGGACCAATCCGGCATCCGTCCTCTACGCAGGCACAGGTCCGGCTCAGGACTCGAACACCTTGTGGAATGATCTCCAGGTCCCGCTCTCTGCGACCGGGGACAGCGGAGCAAACACGATCATCCACCCGATCCAGTTCAACAACCTCACCGCTTCGGATGGTTCGCCCACCAACATCGACATCCAGCTGACCGCTGGGTTCAATGCCTCGTTCAACAGCACGGTCGCACTCTCCTCCAGCGTGGCATCGCTCCAGAATGATCGGGTGTTTTCCAGCAACGGCGATTCGGCAACGCTGAAGATCCAAGGGCTGAATCCCGCGAAACAATACGGCCTCTACTTCATCGGTTCCGGCAGTTTTCCGACCGCCTATACGGTGAATTCGATCAGCAAGGTGGCCGCCGGAAACGCCTATGATGGCACTTGGACAGAAGGCGGCGAGTCGGTTTCCTTCAATGCCATCACGCCCAGCGCCACGGGCGAGATCCTGGTCGGGATCAAGGATGGAACCACTCCTTTCGACAGCTTCGGCGTGATCTCCGGTCTTCAGATCGTCGAGCGCCCCTCGCAGTTCCTCTATGCCAACTCGGCCACCACCACAGGGGGGCAGTTCAACAACTCAGCGAGCTACACTCCCGCGAACCTGATGAACAACGCGTTCACCAGCCCGGCGAACACGATTAACACCACCGTCGATTATCCCGCCGCCGGCTACAACTACGCCACCCTGTCCGGGACCACCGCCCCGTTCAACCTCACATTCGAATTCTCCACTCCCGCCGACCTGCAAGGCCTGCATGTCTGGAACTATATTTACCGCAATGGCTCCACCGGCGGAAACACGTCCGACATCAACGGCGTCAACAGCTACACCCTGACCTTCTACAACGGTGCAGGGGGCACTGGTTCCACGATCGGCAGTGTCTACTCAGGAACACTTGCGAAGGCGAAATTCAACGCGCTGAATCCAGCGGAGTCGGTGTTCTTCAATTCCACCTACACGGCTGTTAAATCCGTGGTGATGCGGGTGCTCACCAATCAAGGAAGCACCGTCTTCACCGGCATGAACGAGCTCGCCTTCAGCGGTGCTCCGTCGACTTCTGCGGCGATCAACTCTTTCACCAGTTCCGCGCCATTCGTCCAGCGACCGGCCACACCGACACTGAACTGGTCGGTCACGGGTGTCGTCACCTCGCTGTCCATCAGCCCAGGCATCGGCAACGTCCTGCCCTTGACCAGCGGCGGCTCTGGCAGCATCTCCGTTTCGCCGGTTGGCGAGCAGACCTACACGCTCACCCTCAACGGATCGATCCAACAGACGGTCTCGGTCGTGGGTCTGCCGACGAAGCAAAAGGTCCACCTCTACCTGTGCATCGGCCAGTCGAACATGCAGGGAGCCGGTTCACCCTATGACTCCACACTGGATGCTCCGGTCGCCAGGGTCGTCAAATTTGGCAGCCGCAACAGCAAGGAGCCGATCTTCGTCAAGGGAGGTCACAATTTGACCTCGCTGGCCACCGACAACAACGGCGTCGGCATGGGCATCGAGTTCGGCAAGACCCTGCTGGCCTCCCAATCCGACCCCGAGGTGGTCATTGGAATCATCAACCACGCCTTGGGATCCTCCGCGATCCAATGGTGGGCTCCGGGCGTCATCGACAACAAGCAGTTCAACCCGGTCACAGGGCTGAACTACTACCTCTACGACGAGGCGATCCAGCGCGTGAACGCCGCCTCCAGCTACGGCGTGCTCAAGGGCGTGCTCTGGCATCAGGGCGAATACAACTGCGGCAGCAGCACCGATCCGGATTCCGATCCGAACGGCTATGCGGCACGCATCCAGGGACTCGTCACCAACCTCCGCAACAGTTTCTCCAAGCCATCCCTGCCCTTCATCTGCGGAAAATTCGTTCCCGCCACCTGGACCTACGCCAATGGCAGCCCGGGTGCCTTCACCGGTCTTCCCTATCGCAGCGCGGTCGAAGCCGCGCTCGCGGACCTGCCGAACCAGCGCACCAACACCTTCTGCGTCGACAACAACGGACTGCGCGGCCGTTCCGACCAGTTGATCCATTTCGATGCCTACTCACAGCGCCTGCTCGGCCAGCGCTACGCGACCGCAATCCTTGGCTTTCAGTCCGATCCCCTGAAGCTCTACCTCGGCGGCTACCTGACCCCATCGCAGTTGGCGAACGCGACCCTCACCGATCCCCTAGGCGACATCGATCAGGACGGGCGGAAAAATCTCCTCGAATACGCATTTCTCACCAACCCCGTCATTCCAGATTCCGGCTCGCCCGTGACACTGGGCAAAGTGGTCATCCCCGGCGACGGCACCTTCCCCGCCCTCACTTTCCTTCAGCGGACCGACACCGAGGCACCGCGCTACACGGTCGAGGTCAGCAATGATCTCGTGAACTGGCAGGGCAATGTCACCGGACAACCTGCCGTCACCACACAGGTCGGCGCCGCCATTGATCATGGCGACGGTTCATCCACCGTCACCATCCGCGACGCCACTCCACTCGCTTCAGGGACCTCGAAGCGCTTCCTTCGAGTCCGCGTCAGCCAGCCCTGAGTTGCCACTCACTTGCCCGCCTTCAGCGTGCCGATCAGGAACTGGATCAGGTCCGGATATTTCTGAGCGGGTGCGCCGGGATACATCAGGTGGCTTTCCACTCCGGTGGCCTTGAGCTTCTCATCAAGCTTCACACCAAAGTTCGAGGTGTGGGTGGGGTCCTTCTGATTTTTTCCAAGCGCGGGCTCCACCGTGTAGTGGAGGTAAACCGGTGGATCATCGGCAGTGACGAGTTCATACGGCGAGTATTCCTTGATCCATGGCAGGATCTTCTCGCGATTCTCGAGGAACTGCTGGAAGGCCGCGATCTTCTTTGCCTTATCGCCGTTGAAGCCAAAGGCATGGCCACCGTAGACGCTGTTCGGCGTCCATTCCTTCATCTGCTTCGGGTCCAGCGAGGTCTGCGCCCCGAGAACACCCGCACAGAAAAGCCGGGTGGATTCACGCGCGATCGGGTCGGCGCTCTTCGGGTCCGCCATGTCATCGTGAAAGGCCAGCCACAGGCTCGAACAGGCTCCAGCCGAACCACCAGAGGCACCGATGCGGGTCTTGTCGATGTTCCACTCCGCCGCCTTGCTGCGCACGAACTGCAACGCACGGGCCGCATCGCCGAGCGGCCATTTCACCGGTGGTTGAATCCCTGCGGCGGTCGCTTCCTGAACGAAGCGGTAATTGATCGAGACCACGGATATCCCGGCCGCGAGATACTCCTTCACGCCCGCCACACGGTCCTTGTCGTTGCTCTTCCAGGATCCGCCGTGAATGAAGAATACCAGCGGTGTCGGCTTCGCGGACTCGGCTTTCCAGAAGTCCAGCACCTGCATCTCATGCTCGCCGTAGTGGACGTTCGCCATCGTTGGCGGCGTGCGCACGGCCTGGGTGTTTTCGGTCGTCCAGAAGTCCTGGTTGCCGGCCTTCTTGGCAATGGGCTCGGCCTCTTCGCCGATGGAGATTGCCGCAAATGCGGTCAAAAGAATGGGAGTGACGAAAATTGGTTTCATGGGAATGAATGGTGTGAAATTACTTCGGCATCGCAGCCTTCCAGCCTGCACGCCACTGCGCGGTCAGCTTGGCCACCAATTCCTTGTTGGCGGAATCTCCCGCAATGTTGGTGTTCTCTTGAGGATCCGTCTGGTGATCGTAAAGTTCAACCGCATCAACTGTTTTGACGTCATCCTTGAGAACCCAGGTCGTGAGACGGTAACGATCGGTTCGCATCGAGTAACCCATCAGGTTTCTCTTTCCGTTCTTGCGCGGATACTGGCTGAAGGCGGCGGACTTCCACGCCTTCGTCGGATCGTCGAGAAGAGGCTTGAAGCTGAAGCCTTCAGCCGTCGCTGGCTTGGGCAGTCCGGCCAATTCGCTGAGCGTCGGGTAAATGTCCACGAACTCCACCAGCGCCGGGCACTTCTTCCCCACGCCAGCCGTTCCGGGAACCGAAACCAGCAAGGGAGCGTGGGTGTCGTTCTCGACGTTGCTGTGCTTCGCCCATGCATCGTGCTCGCCGAGCTTCCAACCATGGTCGCCCCACAGGACGATGATCGTGCTTTCGCGAAGTCCGAGGTGATCCAGTTCATCCACGACGCGACCGATCTGCGCGTCGACATAGCTGACCGCCGCATAGTAGCCGTGCTTCGCCTGACGTGCGTAGTCATCCGGGAAATGCTGATCCTTTGGAACGCCATCGTAGCTGTGAATCTCTCCCCCCGAGACGATGGAGTATCCGGATGCGTCCTTCGGCCGGAAGGGATTCGGCGCGAGCGGGATCTTCGCCGGATCGTAGAGGTCCCAGTACTTCTTCGGTGAAATGAACGGGAGATGAGGACGAATGAATCCAACCGCGAGGAAGAACGGCTGGTTCTTCTCCTTCATGCCGCGAAGCGAGGTCACCGCCATGTCCGCCAGATCACCATCGTGAAGCTCGTTATCGGCTCCGTCCGTCGCGAGAAAGGCCGGACCGCGTCCTTCCTTCTTGGCTCCACCGGCATTGAAAAGCGCCTTCGGAAACGTGCTCGGCACCGACCACGACTGCGGGTCATCAAACCCGTGATGGAAGATTTTTCCCATCGACTGGGTGAAGTAGCCATTGGATTTGAATTGCTCGGGCAATGTCACGATGTCCGGGATAGCCTTGCGGAAATGCGTGGCCAGATCCCAGACCTTGGTCGTGTCCGGACGGGTGCCGGTGAGCAGGCTGCTGCGCGAGGGAGAACAAACCGCCTGCTGGCAGAAGGCGTTCTCAAACACCACGCCGGACTTCGCAATACGGTCAATGTTCGGACTCTTGATGATCGTGTTGCCATAGCAACCGAGCTCCGGCCGCAGGTCATCGACGGCGATGAACAGGACGTTTTTTCGTGTCTCCGCCGCAGAGGCGGGTGTGGAAATCACCGCACAGGCAAGCAACGCGCCGGCAGCGGAAAACAGGATGGAGGGTATCTTCATGGTTCTGTAGTCTGGTCTGTATACGTAAGGAAATCATTCAGCGGTCTTGTTCGGCTTGCTGCCCTTCGCCATCTTCGCCGCACCTGGATTACGCAGCTCACGGGCAAACTGCTTCTTGAACGGCTGGGCCTGTGGATCGTCGATCACGCGAGCCGCCCATCCAGCGGGGATCTTGTTCTTCAAGCCGAGGCTTGTGATGGCATTCGTGATGAAAAGGAACTCGGCACTTGATTCAGCCCGGTCCAGTCCCGACATCAGCGCGGAGGTCCCCTTCGCTCCCTCGCCTGATGCCACCAAGGCAGCGGCCGCTACGGTGGCGACAACGGGTTCCTTGTCATCGAGCGACCTGATCAAGTCACCCGAAGCCGACGCTGCCGACTTCCCAAGAATCAGGCATCCGCTTGCCGCCCAGTAGCGGATCACCGGATCCGGCGAGGAAAGGCCCTTCACCAGATCCGGAAGGCGGGCGGGATCGGACGAAGACGCCATGAACGCCATCTCAAGCGTGGCGTCCATTTGGAAGGACGGGCTGTGGACAAAGTCGTGGATCGTCTTCCCGCCCGCGAGCTTGTCCCACATCGACTCGGGAACGAGGCCGGTATCGACGACGGATTTCATGGTCTCGCGCAACTTGCCACGCATCTCCGCAAGTTTGGCTGCATGATCAGGATCGGCTGCAAGGTTCTTGATCTCCCAGCGATCAGATGCCGTATCGAAAAGCATTTCCACCGGCTGGGGGGCCTTCCAGATCTGGGCATGAAGGTCGGAGAGCTTGCCTGCTTTCCAAGCCTCCCGCCATGCCACCCACGACGGCTGCCCCATGGCGTAATCGCTATACGGTGCCCCCGGGAGATTCGGAGTGAAACAGCGGATGTACTTGTATCGCCCATCCGTGATCGCGCGGCGCATCCCGTCGGTTTCATCGAAGCGATCGCCGAAAAGGAATACCTGCTGCTCGGCCGGAGGCTCCACCCGATGCACACCGAGGAACGCGCGTCCCTGCATCGGCGCTTGAGCCTTCAGCCCCCCGAGAGAGAGCAGGGTCGGGGCAAGATCGACAAAGGCCACCATTTCCGAAACCTCGCTGCCCGGCTTGAAGGGCGAGAGCTTCTTCCACTTTTCCGGAATGTGGATGACCAGAGGCACTCGCGTTCCAGTGTCCTGGAGATAGCGCTTGCCGCGCGCCGTGGCGCCGCCGTGGTCGGAGTAGTAGAAGACAATCGTGTCCTCGGCGAGCCCTTCGGACTTGAGCTCGTCGAGCAGCTTCCCGACCTCCTTGTCCATGGCCGTCACGCAGTCGTGATAAATGGCGAGGTCCGTCCGGACTTCAGGCAGGTCCGGCATGTAGGGTGGAACGAAGACATTGGAGGGATCCAGTCGAGGGACTTCGGGGATCACACCTTTCTTCCGGTTGTTCTCCACCACGTTCGGGAAGATCTGGCTTTCGTGGGTGATGTTGATGTTGAACACCGAGAAGAACGGCTTCCCCTGCGGGCGGTTCCGATAGCTTGCCTTGTTCGAGCATTCATCCCACAGGGCTTCGTCGTTGCCCTTGAAGTTGTAGTCGGTCTTGAAATTGTTGGTGCAGTAATAGCCGCTTTCCCGAAGCCAGGTCACCCCCGCCTTGAAAGCGGCCGGGATCGGATGACGGCTGCGCATGTGCTCGGTGCCCTGGGTGACTGCGTAGGCACCATTGAGGATGGTCGAGCGGGCCACCGCACAGACCGGGCCGTTGGAATAGGCGCGGGTGAACTTGAGGCCTCCCGCTGCCAGCGAATCGATCCTCGGAGTGGAGGCCTGCGGGTTGCCGAAACATCCGATCCACTGGGAGGCATTGTCCTCACTGGTGATCCACAGGATGTTGGGGCGGTCTGCTGCCGCAAGGATTCCTGTCAGGATCAGTGACAGGAGGTGAACGAGAAGTGAGGGTAAGCGCATGGGAAAAAGATCAGTCGGCAAGCATCGTTATTTACCGTCCGCCCCTGGATCCTGCTGCCGTACTTTTGCAAAGTATTTTGCCGCTGAATCACTGGGACAGAGGGCCCATCCAAGCAGAGGGCGCAGCACCCGGAAAGAATGAATCGCCTGCCATGGAATCGGCGATGGATACCTTGATTCCCTGAACCCCAATGTGAGTCCAAACCGATTGCTCACAAAGAAAAAGCCCCGCAGTGCGGGGCTGTTCATTTCCACAACCCTTTCAGGTTCAAGATGGTGGGTAGAGATGGATTCGAACCATCGTAAGCTTACGCTAGCAGATTTACAGTCTGCCCCCTTTAGCCACTCGGGCATCTACCCTTCTTGTTGGAAGCCCGCTTGCGGCGGGGCCGGAGGTCTATGGATCGTCCCGGGGATTTGCAAGTGAAAAGCAGAGGAAAATCCGACCACTTCCGGCGCCTGTGGAACTGAAACCCGCCTCCCCGTTACGGGTGGAGCTCCGGATTCGACCTTGTCGTTGGCACGCAGGCTGTTTACCCCTGCCCTGTCATGCCAGTTGCCACTCCCGCCCAATACCGGGCCATGCTCGATGCCGCCCAGAAAGGCGGCTATGCCTACCCCGCGATCAACGTCACCTCGATCACCACGATCAACGGTGCCCTGCGCGCCTTCGCCGAATCCAAGTCCGACGGCATCATCCAGGTCTCCACCGGCGGTGGTGAGTTCGCCGCCGGCACCTCCGTGAAGGACGCCGCCTTCGGGGCCATCGTGCTGGCCGAGGCCTGCCATCGCCTCGCCGAGAAATACGACGTGCTCGTCGCCCTCCACACCGACCATTGCCATCCAGCCAAGGTCGACGGTTTCCTCAAGCCCCTCCTCCAGGCCTCCCGCGAGCGCATCGCCGCCGGAAAAGGTCCGCTGTTCCAGAGCCACATGTTTGATGGCTCGGTCGTGCCGCTCGCCGAGAACCTCGAAATCTCGAAAGCCCTCCTCAAGGAATGCGCCGAGCTCGACATCATCCTCGAAGTCGAAGCCGGCTGTGTGGGCGGTGAGGAGGACGGCCACGACACCTCCGGCCTTCCCCATGACAAGCTCTACACGACCCCCGAGGACATGGTCGAAGTCTATGAAGCCCTTTCCCCGATCGGCCGCTTCCTCTTCGCCGCCACCTTCGGAAACGTCCACGGTGCCTACAAGCCCGGCGCAGTGAAGCTCAAGCCGACGATCCTCCGCGATGGCCAGAAGGCCGTCACCGACAAGCACGGTCCGGCCGCCGAGATGGACCTCGTGTTCCATGGCGGTTCCGGAACCTCCGAGAGCGATCTGCGCGAGACCCTCGACTACGGCGTGGTGAAGATGAACATCGACACCGACACCCAGTACGCCTTCACCCGCCCAATCGTCGCCCACATGTGCCAGAACATCGAAGGCGTGCTCAAGATCGACGGCGAAGTCGGCGACAAGAAGAGCTACGACCCGCGTTCCTATCTCAAGAAAGCCGAATTGGGACTCTGCGCACGCATGAAGGAAGCCTGTGATGACCTTCTCTCCACGGGCAAGACGATCTTTGGTATCGTTTGACCCGTGACGGAGCGCTGAACTTCAGTCGGCCTCCTCTTTTCCCAAAAGCGGAGTCAGAAATGGCTCCGCTTTTTCGTTGTCGCGGCAGTGTCGATTGTTGGTGCCTGATCAGATAAATGACCAACACGAAGGGGCCGACTTGACCTCGGGAACATAGTGGAAATCATCCATTCCATGTTTAATTTCTTCAAGTTTCTCGGTCGCGGAACTTCGGCCTGGAGGTGGGTGAAGTGCAGCGATGGCATGATCCTCGCGATGGGCCTGCCTGAGAAAATCCCATGGCCGGGAGAGTATCCCGATCCAGTTCCTGGGGAACCATTTCAAATGCTGAACCTGGTACGCGGCATCAGCAGGGCGCAGGCCGATCCAGCAACCGAGTTCGACCCGATCTGGAACAGGGTCCAGCCCATCATTTCGGGCTCCGCCATCTTCAACGCCGCCACCAAACTCAAAATGTTCAAAATGGCGGGCAAGCAGCTCGACAAAATCGAGGCGAAGCATCCCTGCCCTCTCGTCTGGATGCTGAGAATGGAATGGTATTTGAGACAACACAGGTCAAACGCGAAGACGGAAAGTGAATTTTTGACGAAAGCATTCGAAATGGCCTCCAAATGCACGGTCGCCTGTCCGAAGCTGCCCTCACCATGGCTCAATTTGGGCAGAGCCTACAAAGCTGACGGCAAGCCAAAAGAGGCGATCCAGACCTTGCTGAAGGGGCTACAACATTGTCCGGGCAACCGAGCGATGCAGGAACTTCTGGTGGTGCTCGGCCACTACTACCGGTTCGGCCCAGGACCACAGGATCAAGCCTCCGCTGAGCACTGCCGATACGTGGACAAGAAAAGCTACAAAGCTGCTGTCGCCACACAGCTGCAGCGGGCCGGGACTTCCGTATCCGATCTCGTCAAGGTGGCCACCGACGTAAAGAATCATCATTTCGACCCAGCGAGCGAGATCACCGTGCTGCGGCGCATTCTCCAGCTCGATCCCGATCTCAGCGAGGCGCAAGTTAGGCTCGCCGCATTTCACATCAGCCACGGGAACCTCGCCGAAGGAAAGGCCCTTCTCGCTGTCACTGAAAAAGCAGCGAAGAAAGGGGATCTCGCGAATGCCAACACGCTCTTCCAAAAGCATAAGCTGGCCCTCAAGGAGGGCGATCCGGAGACCGCTGATCGCATGCTGGAGGCAGCGCTGGAAGTGGACCCCAATCATGAATCGGCATTGGAAGCCCGTTACATGCGGAATCCCACTTTGACCCATGTTGAAAGGGAAAAGGCGTTGCGTGAATTCGCCGTGGAGCAAGGTTCATGGCGTGCCGCAAGGATGGCCGCTTATTTTCCCCACCTCCGCAAGGACTGGCACCAGGCCGTGAGTGATGTCGAGCTGGCCTGGAAGTTGAATCCGGACGATCTGCACTGCCGCATCGACTACACTCAGGGCCTCGGCTCCATCAACGAGCATGAAAAGGTCGCGGCGCTTCTCCAGCCGGACTACAAAGCACGGCGGCTTCCCTGGCAGTTGAAGTGGCCCTATGCACTCGCGCTCCGCGAGCTGGGCCACCCCGCCGAAGCGGTGAGAATTCTGGATGAAATGATCCACGACAAGAGGCTCCCGAAACACGAACCCGCGCGCCTGATGTTCCAGCGGGACGTCTGGACCGGCCTTGCTGCCTTTCCATCCCAGGAGTATGTTTTACAGCATGTGGACAACCCCGAGCGACTGGCCGGAGGGTTGATCCTCACTCACTTCAATGGTGAGGACACCAAGGACATGGAGATGTTGTTGAAGATGGCCTTCAAAAAACTGCTGCAAGCCTTGTTGGTGGTGATCCCTGCGGAGTCCCGCAATGACACCCACATCGAGCTCCCAGTGGATGAGCTGCCGCCGGGGACCAAGGAACTGAGCCTTGGACTCTCACAAGAAGCTCGTGGCACCGGGCGGGCCATTCCCGTGGGCACTTTCTACGCCAGAGGCATTGAACCGGGAAAACTCCGCACCGAGCGGGTCTTCATATCCTTTCGCTACCAACGCCACGGCTGCATGTATTTCACCGCCAGGCAGGGAAAGAGGAAGCTGAAAGTCGAGTGGCGGGAACCGTCCATCGGCAATTCATAGACCGCTTCAAAAACTTGCCGGGATTACTCCTTTCCTCTCGCGGCGAGGTCTTGATTTCAACCTAGGCGTCTTTATTCGCCCGAGTTGCTTCGGATCGAGATGAAGTCTTTCCGTCACAAGCCGTAGACGGGAGAGGGACGGAGCGGCCCTGAAAAGACCTCTTGCAAAACCGTCTTTTTTACGGCTATAGTCCATTGTCATTAGTAATGACATCCATGCAGATTTCATAAATCACACACAACTGCTTTTGCGACCAACAAAAGCTACTGGGCTAGCCTCAAAACCGACAAATTTTGCTGCCCACACAAGAAAGACAGAGCCGTCGCGCCAATCGGCGCGGCTTGGCGCGTCTTTCTTGTGGGCGCTTGTCGGTGCCTGAGGCTGGGGCGCGATCAAGTCCGCGCCCTTTGCTTTTTAGGCATCACCAGTGGCAAAAACACCTGCCAATTCCACCGATGAAACAAATCTCGTTTCTATTGCTCGCAGTGATGTCTGCTGGCCACCTCCAGTCACAAGAGGTCAACACATCCGCGCCCACCGCCCGCCTCCTCGGAAAACTCCCCGATGGCACACCACCGCCGCCCCAGCCATCGAAACCCGGCTTTGTTGCACCTGCCGAGAAAATCCTCAGCACGGACACCTTTCAGGAAGGCGGACGCACAATCACCGTTCACGAAATCGCCCCCATCGCGCTTCCTCCTCCGCCCGAAGTCATCGTTCCCGCCGAGCCCAGCCCTGAATTTCGCCAGCGACTCGCCGAACTCCGCGCAAACCAGCCGAAGGTCCACCACCTCTCCATCGGTGCCACCGTCTATCGCGAAAAGGACAAACCCACCTGCACCCTCGTCCGCTACTGGTCCTTCGAGCAAAACCAGCTCCACAACACCGTCGTTTTATGGTCCTCCGCCGACATTTACCACCTCTCCGGCCTCCCCGGCTTCGTCACCTCGGACGGTCGGAAATGCAGCCTCATGATGGCCTGGGGTGTCCGCGACGGCCAACACAGCGCCGCCCTCCTCGCCAAACACGGACGCATCTATACCCCTCCCACCATTCCCGAACTCTCCACCGGAAAAGCCACCTTCACAATCATCTCCGGCACCCCAGGCGGAAAGGCCCTCATCGACATCCAATCCCTCCACGATCTCTACAACAACGAATACGAAAAGCTGCTCACCGCCTACCAAGGCCGCGAAAAAGCCCGCCTCGCCCGCGAGGCCGAACTCAAAGCCCACCCACCCCAGCCCAAGGACATCATACTCAACCACTGGCGAATCCAGCCCGCCGAGCAAACTCAAACCCAGGAGGAAGCCCGATGAACCTCCTTCGCATCCTTTCAATCTGCCTGCTACTTGCATTCAGCCCGCAACAAGCAAAAGCCATCCTCGACACCAACGAGAACGGCCTCAGCGACGTTTGGGAAGAAACCTACAACGACGGCGAACTCTTCTCCCCCAGCATCACCGCCGCGATTGACTCTGACGGCGACGGCTGGACCAATGAACAAGAAGCCGCCGCAGGCACCAATCCATTTGAAGCCAATCCACCCGACGGCATCATTCAGCCTGTCACCGAGCATATTCCTGCCACCTATCTCGGCGTTGATCAAAACGGCGATCCCGCCATCCTCACCCCGGCCACTCAGACCATCACCTGGCCCACGTTCGTCGGAAAACTCTACACCCTCCAGTTTTCCCCCAATCTCGCAGCAGGCACCTGGCAAAACGTCGGCATTCCTATTCTTGGAAATGGCAGCCCCATCACCATCGCTAACACCCTCACCCAACCCGACGGCAGCATTCCGGAAAAACTCTTCTGGAAACTCGTCAGCACTGATGCTGATGAGGATTACGATGGACTTACGAATGCTGAAGAGCATGAACTCGGTACTGATCCCCTCAATT
>JANOBS010000522.1:0-16091 GCA_031411755.1 Luteolibacter sp.
GTGGCGGCAGTGGTCGGACCAATAGGTGTCGAGCATCTTGATCTCCGTCAGGCTCGGGTCGCGCTTTTCCTCATCACGGAAATAGGCCTGGCAGAACGCGACGTCCTCGGCGGACATGGCGAGTCCGAAGTCGGCGCGGACGCTGGCGGGATCGAGGGAAGTGAAGCCGGAGAGGATGGCAACATCAGCGGGGGAGGCCGGGGTTTGTCGGCTGGAAACGGAGCCCACTGGGACCTCATGGGAGTCGACCGCGTTGATAACGAATAGTTTCACTCGGGCGATCTCGCCTGCGGAAAGCGCGCCCGTGAGGACGATGATTTTCGCCGAGGAGACGAAGGGCTTGTCCTTGCCGGTGAGGATCTGGATGCACTGGGCGGCGGAGTCGGCTCGCTGGTCGAACTGGCCGGGGAGGAACTCGACGGCGAAGGCGGTCTCGTCGGAGGCCAACGCGAGGTCCGGGGAAACATCATCCACTTGCGGCTCTGAGAGGATCGAGCGGACGGCATTTTCAAATTCCGCGTCGCTGACGCCGTCGGCCCCGTAGCGCTGAACGATCCTCAGTCCCGAGAGGCTTTCCAGGCCGAGGGATTCCTTGAGATCATGCAGCAGGTGACGGGCTTCGGAGGCGAAGCCGGCTTTTTTTTCGACGAAAATGCGATTCATGGGCGGAAACGGGCACGCAGGGCCTTTGCAGGCGATGGATGCTAAGAGCCCGGGCGGGCAGGGCAAGGGGAATGAGGCCGAGACTCTGCAAGGCCCTCGAATCCTTCAATGTCCGAGGTATTTCACCACCGCTTCGGTCCGGGTGCGGACGTGGAGCTTCGTGTAGATGTTATGGAGATGGGTGCGGACGGTTTCCATGCCGATGTTCAGCTCCCAAGCGATTTCCTTGTAGAGCGAGCCCTTCACCAGCAGATCGAGGATCTGCTTCTCCCGAGGCGTAAGATGCAGGTCCAGATTCGGCGTTGCGGGCTCCTTGTGGAAAAACTGGACCACTTTCCGGGCGATGGCGCTGGACATCGGCGAGCCGCCACTGAGGACGTCGTCGAGGGATTCGATGAGCTTCGTAGGCACATCGCGTTTCAGGAGATAGCCGGAGGCTCCGGCGGCGAGGGCTTCGAACACCCGGTCATTGTTGTCGTAGACCGTGACCATCAGCACAAGGATCTCGGGACAGGCGGCCTTGAGCTTGGCGACGCATTCGATGCCGGACATTCCGGGCATCTGGATGTCCATCAGCACCACTTTCGGTGGGCTGGCGATCAGGACGGGCAGTGCCTCCACTGCGTTCGGAAAGGCTCCTGTCAACTGCCAGTCGGAGCTGGTCGCGAGGATCTCGGTCAAGGTTTCCCGCAGGGCGGAATCGTCTTCAACGAGGGCGATGGTGTGGGGGACTTCAGGCATGGTGGGAGAGGTTTGGGTCAGGATGACGGCAGGGGGCATTCAAGCGTGATGGTGGTGCCCTCGCCGGGACTGGAGAAGATTTCGCAAGTGCCACCGATTTTCTTCATCCGATTGCCCAGGTTGTTCAGACCATTGCCGCGGGCGGCGAGTTCCGGATCAAAGCCGACGCCGTGGTCCTCGACAATGATCTTCAGTTGGCTGCCATTCCATTTCAGGGAAAGCCGGGCATCACAGGGGCCTGCGTATTTGAGGACATTGTGCAGGGCCTCCTTCGAGGCGAGCGCGAGGTGATGGCGGAGGTCGGCGTGCAGTGGCAGGGCCGGCAACATGGTTGGAATGTCGAGCCGACAGCGGATCGGCGTATCCCTGAACATTTCGCCAGCCATTCGGGTAAGATGTGCTCCCAGGTGGTCGAGTGTGTCATTGGCAGGATCCACGGCCCAGACCAGATCGTCCATCGCCTCGACGAGTTCGCGCGCGGAAGACGTCATCTTGTCGAGGTGCCTGCTGGTCTTGGATGAGTCGTGATCGAGTGTTTGTCTGGCGAGTGATGCGGTGAGGTTGAGCACGGTGACACGGGTGCCGAGGTCATCGTGCATGTCTCGGGCGATCCGGCTGCGGTCCTGTTCGAGGGCATTCTGAAATTGCAGGCGTTCCAGCTTGTGTCTGGACCGTTGGCGCAGGCCGATGACGGCGAGCGTGGCGATGAGTGTGATAATGCCGCCCACGACCGTGGGCAGGAACCAGGGTTGATCATAGATGCCCGGGCGGATCTCCACCTTGATTTCAATGTTTTCCGGAGAGGACTTGTTGTCTCCGGAGGCTCCGATGGCGCGGAAGACGTAGTTTCCGGGTGGGACATTGACGTAGGTAGCGCGGTGGGTGCTGCCACCGATCACGTTGAAGGCCTCCATCCAGGAAAGGATCAGGGTTTTCCCGGTCAGGTTCGGTGGCAGCGCCTGCTGGGCGCTCCATTCGCCGTGGTGGTTTTGATCTCCGTCCACCAGTCCCAAGGCAGGAGCGGACTTGGTGGTGATCAGGCGGGCGATCGCAGCATCCGTACCACCGCGCCGCCAACCGTTGGGGATGCCGGCGGGCGAGCCGAAATTTTCCCCGACCGAAAAATCCCCATTGGGCCAGAGCTGCTCGGGCGCGGTGGGATTGCTGGCATCGGCCAGCGAAAGATTATCGATCTCAAAAAGCCCGGTCGTGTCCGGAGACCCCGAGCTGAGGATCAGGCGAAGTGCCTTGGCTCCCTGTGGGATGAAGATCGGTTCCCGGCGCTGGACCATGGCGGCTTCCTCAAGACCGGTTTCCCAGTCGAGACTGCGTCCCAAGGCCGCGAACTGGGTTTGGGAAAGCACCTCGTCCCCGGGGCCAAGGATCTGGCAAATCAGCGACATGCCCCTGGCGGTTTCCTGCCAGCGCTCATCCACTCCCTCCAACTGGCAGCGAACGGTGACGGGACCGGTCAGGCGATCGATGGGATACCCGAAGTCGAAGTCCAGCCGATGCAGTCCGGAATCGAGGCTGAGCTGACTTTTGACCGGGATGATCTGCGCCCGGTTGTCGACGAGGATTCCAGTCAGTGTGAGAGGGCTACGCGAAGGTCCGGGAACCGGCTCGTGCTGGCTCGCCCCACCTTGGCGCAGCGCTTCCGGGACAAAGAAGAAGTCGGAAGGCTCACGCGCCAGATCACTGATGCGGACCTCGTCGATGATTCCGGGAAATGGCTCCGCTTCGGCATTGCCATCGAAGGCACGAGCTTCGTTGCCAATGGCGAAGTCGCCGAGCACCCCGTTGAGATTGTTGGATAGTGTGCCGCGGCCGATGAGGTTTGCCACGCACGGGCGACCGTCGAGCCGGGTCCAGTAGAGCTTGAGGTTGTTGGTGCTGCCGGCATTGCCGTCGTAGGTCACCGCGACATGGAACCAGTGTTGGGCATCGATCGCGTCCGGGCCGCTGGTGGGGATCGTCGCCAAAGCACCTCCTGCGGCTCCGGAGTGCGCCAGTGGAATGAAGGCGAGGAAGCCGTCGCGTTCGATCCGGAAATTAAAAATCCGGTCCGCGCTGTCGCCATCCATCGTGATCAGCCCGAGTCCGATGCCGCCGACCGCAGAGGGCAGCAAGTCCAGTTTGACGATGGATTCGTAGGTGAATGCTCCTGATTTCCCGAAGTAGGGAAACGGATTCGGCACGTTGTCCTCGGAGCTGTTGTGCAGGGATGGTGCGGCCAGGAGGATGGCTCCCTTCAGGTCCGATTTTCTGGGGCTGCCCCCGACATTGAAATGGAATGAGATCCCAGTCCCCAGTCCTCGAAGGGACGTGACTTCGGGCGAGGCGAGATTGAGAAGTCCCCGCAGCGGGGTCTCTGAGCCGCCTGAGTCGAGAAACGGCGGCCCCTTTTCGTCGAGGTGCCAGAGGTGGAGCGTGTGTTCGTCCTTTTCGTAGGGTCGGTAGCCAACATCATTCGACTGGCCGAGCCCGAAGACAGCGGAGAGCAGGATAAGTCCCGGAATGACCATCAAGCGAGGCACTTTGGAATCATGGCAGCGCCCGGGCCCGGTGGCGAGAGTAGTTCCCTACAGATTCCGGCGTGATGAATTATGCATTGGATCCTGAGAAGGCAGGCAATGCTTGGTATTGCCAAGTCGTCCGCTTCCGCCGATGTTGTTAGTCAAACATGCTTCCGAACCACGAAGACCCGGAACAATTGCAGATCCGCTGCCCCTCCTGCGGACAGAGGTTCAAGGTCGGCAACGACCTGCGCGATCGGACCGTGGAATGCGGATCCTGCGAGCATCGATTCCGGATCGACGAGGAAAGCATTCTCCGCACCAAAAAGTTCTATCCCGGCGAACGGCGTGATCCCCGGCTCGACGGTTTCGCCCGTGTGCCCCACGCACCGTCGATCCAGCCGAACATTCAGACCGTCCAGTATGCGGAAGAGCCGACCGGGAGTTCCTTCGAGCCGCCGACTCCCCAGCGGACGATGGCAGCGGCGATCGGTGCCATCGGGATGGTATTCGCAGCGCTGCTGCTTATTTTCGGTGCCCGCCGCACGGGCGCGCTCGATGGCTTCGCTCTTCCGTCACGGTTGGCATTGGCTGGCTTCGCCGGCCTGATCGGCGGGGCCATGGTGGTGTATGGGAATCCCCGAGGCCGGAAAAAGGCTTGGTCCTTCGCGGCAATCTCCTTCGCGATCCTGATTTCCCTGCCGTTCTTCTTTCAGGAAGGCTCTCAACCGCTCGGCACCGAAGGGGGGGGCGCCAATCGTCCTGCCGATGCTCCCGCAGCGGTCAAGGATGACACCGCCGAATTGGCGAAGACCATCGGACTGGAGCCCCTCATTCAGGAAAACGCCCGCCTTGCCGGTGGTGATGGCAAGACCCGCGCCGTCGGCGTCTGGTTCCGCCAGCTTCAGTTCACCAACAAGCTGCTGGTGCGTGACTATATGATCCGGGCCACCGGAGCCGATATCTCTTCCTCCATCTATCCGCGTGATGGCGAGGACTGGCTCATGGTGCTCTCCGGCGTGACCGAGCCGATCGAGGAAATCGCCATCATCGCTGGAAAGATCGGCCACGACCGCGACTCGACGAGGATTCTTGCGAAGCTCGGGGTCATTGAGGTGGTGGTGGACAACAATCTCTTCATCGAAGGCGCGGCGGACAAGATGCAGGACAAGACCAACCCGTCCTTCTTCGACCTCAATCGCAGGGAGCTCGAAAGCATCGACCTCGAACGCTGCCGGAAAGCCGTCAAGCGTCTGGCCGAAGCCGAACCGATCTCCTACCGCGACGACATCACCCGGCGGCTCATTCAACTGCTCAAGGAGGCTGATGCCTCCCTGCAAGGGGATATCTGCCGCGCCCTTGGAACTTGGGCGCCTGCGGACGATGCCAGGGCCACCGCCGCTGCGGGGCTGGCTCTCCAGAAACTCAGTGTCTCGAAAACCACGCCTCCTCGCGAGATGGTGGAGTTTCTGGTGAAAAGGAAATCCGAAGTCGTCGCGCCGATCCTCGACGGACTCTGGGCGGCGGACTCGACCGTATGGGAACAACTTTATGGAGAGATAGGACCGGAAATCGAGCCTCTGGTGCAGGCTCGTTTCAAAAGCGCCTCGATACCGCTGAAACATTCGGCGATGAGGCTTCTCGCCAAGGTCGGCGGAAAGGCTTCGCTGGCTTTGATTCAGTCTGCCAAGGAAGGTGCTGATTCCGAAATGCGGGTCCTGATCGAACGCGCGGAAACGGCGATCCGCGCCCGTGGTGGAAACTGAAAAGGCAGGCGGAAGTGAATTTTGACGAACAATTTCCCGCTCGCGGGACGTTCAATAGGCAGAGGTCACGGACCGAGTTTTACAACGCGAAAAAACTTTCGAATAAGTATTGACTCGGTTCGCGGTTTTCGCTTATGCCTCGCGTGTCGCGACACAAGCAGGCGGCCCGATTGAATTTTCCCTTAGGGTTTTTGGGTTTTCCCGGGGAGAGTCGATCGGGCCGCTTCATTTTCTGCCGGTCGCTTCAGATTTTCGACTCAGAATTCAGAGGCTCGGCCCGTGATCCGGGCGATGTCGAAGTCATACGGCGTGAGCTCCAAACGGACGCGCGATCCGGGGTTGAAGACGGCATGGGAATCGGTCAGCGGCTTCGAAAGGTGCGCGATCACCGGCTTTCCATTCGGCAGCGTGGCTCGGTAAAGAATCGGGCCGATTTGCTCATTCAGGATTCCCTCGGCGAGGATGGGTGGATCAGTCATGGTGGTAATTCAAAGGCTGCGGTCGCGCCAAACGACAAGATCCGCCAGAGGCGGGCGGCCATCGTGATGCCAGAAGAGAGGAGGGCGCTGCGAACGACCCAGCGGGCAGATCCTCGGGACATCGAGCGGGTCCAGTCGGTCGCAGAGGGCATCGGAAAATGGATGGATGGCTACGGTCGAAAGATGCGTGATTTCCGGGCCGAGAGCCTCCCTCAGCAGAACCTCGGTCGGCAGCGGGTGGACGGTGACGAAGCCATTGAGCGGTCCCGGCATCAATACGGATGAGTGATCGTAAACGACCGTCCATTGGGTGTCTCCGGCACTTTCCCAGAGGATCACATCGCTGCCGTTCGCTGCGCGAAATCGCGCGAGCTCGCGGGCGTTGGAAATCGCCCCGGAGTCGGACAAGGTAATGGCCTCGCGGGGCCTCGCAGATCGGGCGTTTTCCATGGCGGAGGCAAGCTGGGCGGCGAAGGCCTTGGCGGCGTCAGTCCCGCCCTCGACGTAAACCGCCTGCACGGAAAGACAGCCGCGCTGGTCGTGGGCGAATATGTCCTGAGTGACAAGCTCGGCGGCAGAAGCATCTGGCTCGAATAGGACGGCGATGCTCAACTTCGGCCCGTGTTCAATCAGCCGTGTGCTGCGTGGGAGCAGTTCCCGGAACGTGTCGAGGGTGGCCTGATTTCCGAACACCACGGCTCCGGCGGAATCCAGCCATTGCTCGGGGAGATCGCGTCGGGCTTCGATCAGGTCGCCAAGAACAGACGGCAGTCCAGCGAGCCAGCTTTCGAACTCGGGCAGGGCGGAAGAGGGCAGTTTGACGCGATTCCGGCCGCCAACGAGGAGGCCTCGAACGATCGATTGAAACGCTGCGTGGGAGGTGTTTCCGCTGACGATGTGCAGCAGCGGCGAAAGGGGAAATGCCCGGCAGCGGGTGTCGCCACGAGGAATCCAGACATCCAGTGCGAGGTCGGATCCCAGTTGGGCTTCAAGGAGTGAAGTCAGCGATGATTCATCGAAAGTCCCAATCCAGGGTTCGAGTTCTCGGCGGCAAGCGACGAGCGCCGCGATGCGTTGGGCAGCGGTGCTCATGATTTAGAAAGCAAGTCGTCCGAGCGTCGCGAGCAACCCCGCGGCAGGGCACCTGGATCGCGGCCGAGGAGGGTGAAGGAGTTTTCGCCGCGGGCAATGGCGAGGTCCTGGGTGCGGATCGCGGCGACGGAATCGAGGTTGGCGAGGTCGAGAATTTCCAGATAGCCGGGCTGATCGGTTTCCGCAGGCACGCCGGTTTCCGGATCGATCACCCGGATGCGCGTCCAAGGGCTGCCGCGATGCTGGTTTTCACCCGACCAGGCGTAGAAGGGTGAGCTGAGTTCGGTCATGCCGTATTCGTTGAGAATGCGGTCGACTGGCACGGAAAAGGATCGTGCGACCAGTTCCTTGAAGTCGGTAGGATCGAGCGTGACCCTCAGGCCCTTGTAGCCGCCGGTTTCGAAAATCCATGAGCCTGCGGGAAGAGGGACAGCTTTTCCTGATTCGATGCACCGAAGTAGGGCGATCGCCGTGGCGAAAAGGGCAATGGGCTTCGATTCGGAGGTGAGCCCGGAGGTGTCGATTTTTCCGGCAGCGTCGATCATCCAGCGATCCTGGGCGGCTGGCGCGTGATGGCGCTGAAGGGTGGAAAGCATGTGAACCAGCGAGGAATCCGGGGCGTCGTCAGGAGATTGTGAAAGGAACCAGGGATTCGTCGGCGCGGGCAGGGCCGCGTGCCGCCAGCCTTCGAGGATCGAGTTTTCATAGAGCGAGAGATCGCGAAACCAATGCTCGCCCCGGATCTCGCGGGTGGTGCCGGAGGTGCGGAAGACCTTCACCAAATCTCCCGACGAGAAGCAGGCGAGGGGAAAGTTACGGAGCTTGAAGGCATCGGTCGGAACCGCCGGAATCTGCTGCCAGGATTCCGCCGTGGTCGGCGTCCGTCCCAATGCCCGCGCATAGGCGCGGTAGGCGGCATTTCGCTCGAACTGATAACGGAACACCTCGCACGCCGCCTCGTCGAACGAGGAAAAGCCTCCGCTTCCCTTCATCCAGTCCAGCAATCGTTGGCGGAGCGGCTCCATCGTCTGGCCGATCCCTAGCCCGCCATCCGGTGATTGAAAAGCGATGAGTGAGAATGATGCGACTGCTTGACGCGGCGCGGACAGAGTTTAATCATTCGCACGTAATCAAGGTTGCGTCGATGAGCAACCTCCCCGAACCCTGAGACACTTCCTGCAATGACCTCCCGACTTTTGACCGCATCCGTCCTGCTTGGCGGTGCCTTGTTCGTTTCCTGCGTCCCGTATCCCGAGCCCGGAAAAGGCGACCCGCGCAAGGGTGGCACGGACCCGAATGCCAAGGTCCTCACTCCTGAGGAACTGGAAGCCAAGAAGAAGGAAGATCTGAAGAAGAAAGAGGAAGCCGAAAAACTGAAGCGCGAGAAGGAGCTCGCAGGCGGGGAGCTCAAGAATGGCGAAGGCACGCCAAATGGAGGTGGTGACGGCACCACGACGAAGCCAGATCCGACGATCAAGAAAAAGGACTGGCCCTTCGCCAATCCAGTTCCAGGCAAGGAAGGCTTCGTGTTCAGTCCCTACAACAACAAGATGGTCGACGTTCGCGACATCCCGAGTGGCACGCTTGTGCAGGATCCGACCTATCCCGCCGCCGAGCAAAAGCGCTTCCGGGTGCCATAGTCCCGGACCCCTCCGGTAAAGCCTCAGCATTTCCGAGCAGGCCGGGTTCGTTCCGCGGACCCGGCCGCTTTATTTTCCGATGAGCAGTGATTTCAACAAGGTGGCGATCCTCGGCGGCGGTCTGTTAGGCGGCTCGCTCGCGCTGGCCTTGGGGGCGTCGTGCCGCCTGTGGTCGCGGCGTGAGGAAACGACGGTTCTTGCGAAAGCGGCTGGTATCACTGGCGCGACTTCGGATCTCGCTGAGTCACTCGTCGGTGCCGATCTCGTCGTCCTCGCGGTGCCGGTTGGCGCAATGCCGGATCTCATTTCGAAATCTCTCGCCGCAGGGCTGTCTTCTGCTGCGCTGGTCACCGACGTCGGCAGCGTGAAGGGCATGGTCCACAAGACCCTGCCGCCACTTCTCAATTCGCACGGCATCGCCTTTATCGGCAGCCATCCAATGGCCGGGTCCGAGCGCGGCGGCATCGAGGCCGCAATGCCGACCCTTTTCGAAAACGCCGCCTGCCTGATGACGAATGACCAGCAGGCCGCTGAAGACCTGTGCGGAAAACTGGAACGCTTCTGGCAATCCGTCGGCTGCCGGACTTCGTGGCTGACCTCCGCGGCGCATGACGAACTTGTCGCCCGCATTTCCCATCTTCCGCATGTCCTCGCTGCGGCGGGGGCGCTGGTCGCCCTCCAGACGCCAGAAGACGGTCGTTTCGGCGGCGGTGGTCTGCGCGATACCACCCGCGTGGCCGGTGGTGATCCGACGATGTGGGCGGAGATCCTCATTGAAAACCGCGCCGCCGTCGCCGCGCCGCTGCGTGACACCATCGAGGAATTGCGCGAAATGCTTGCCCTTCTGGAGAGTGGCGACCATGAAAATGTCCGCCGCTGGCTGGCTGCCGCCAAGTCCCGTCGCGATGCCCTTTCGTCCACCCTTTAGCACCTCTTCATGTCGGAATTCCGCGTCAAATCGATCACCAAGCTGCATGCCGAGTTCCGCGTCCCGGGCGACAAGAGCATGTCGCATCGCGCGGCCATGCTCGCCGGCCTCTCGAACGGCACCTGCAAGGTCACCAACTTCCTTCCCAGCGAGGACTGCCTCAACACACTGAAGGCGATGCAGGCCCTGGGCGCACGCGTCGAGGTGCTGGAGGAACTCGAAGGCTACGGCCCGATTTCGATGAAGATCGAAGGCCGCTCGATGAAGCTCGATGCCCCCACTGCGCCGATCGACTGCGGCAACTCCGGCACCGGCATGCGCCTGCTCGCCGGCCTGCTCGCGCCCCAGCCGTTCACGACCGAACTCTTTGGCGACGCCTCACTTTCCTCCCGCCCGATGGGCCGCATCACCAAGCCGCTCGAAGAGATGGGCGCGGAGATCGAGACCCTCGGTGAAAAGCCCGGCTGCGCCCCACTCCGCATCCATGGGAAAAAGCTGACACCGATTTCCTACGACATGCCGGTCGCCAGCGCCCAGGTGAAGAGCGCCATCCTCCTCGCCGGCCTGTTCACTTCCGGAAAAACCACCGTCGTCCAGCCTGCGGAAACCCGCGATCACACCGAGCGCATGCTCGAATCCTTCCGCGTCCGCACCGTCCGCGAGGGCAACGCGATCTCGATCTACGGCGGACAAATGCCGGAGTCCTGCGACTTCGTCGTGCCGGGTGACATTTCCAGTGCCGCGTTCTGGCTGGTCGCCGCCGCCGCGATTCCCGGATCGAAGCTGATGATCAAGGACGTCGGTCTCAACCCGACCCGCACCGCCATCCTCGCGGTACTTGTTAGAATGGGCGCCCGAATCATCGACGTTGAGCACCAGACCGAAGGCGAGCCGATCGGCAACCTGGAAATCCACGGTGACGAACTCCGTGGCACCACCTTGCTGCCTGAAGAAATCCCGAACCTCATCGACGAGATCCCCGTTATCGCCGTCGCCGCCGCACTCGCGGAGGGCACCACCATCATCCGCAATGCACGCGAGCTGCGGGTGAAGGAAACCGACCGCATTTCCACCGTCGTCGAAAACCTCCGCCGCATGGGCGCGGATGTGACCGAGTTCGAGGACGGGCTTGAAATCCAAGGTGGCAAGCCGCTCATCGGGGCCGAGCTCGATTCCTTCGGCGATCACCGCATCGCCATGGCCTTCGCCATCGCCGGACTCTTCGCGTCGGGCGAAACGGTGATCAAGAACACCGACTGCGTGAACACCTCGTATCCCGGTTTCGCCCGACACCTCGATGCGATCCGCCACGAGCGCACCGATCCTTCCGACTTCGAGATGAAAACCATCGTCCACGCGTGAATTCCGCCCTCGCAGCCGATTCGGGAAACGTCGCCATCGCGATCGATGGTCCCGCCGCCTCCGGCAAGAGCACGCTCGCGCGTCTCCTGGCCCAGCGGCTTGGCCTCATCATGGTGAACTCCGGGGCCATGTATCGCGCGGTGACCTGGAAGGTGCTGCGGGATGGCATCGACCCGCATGACAACGCCGCCGTCGTCGACCTGCTGCACCGCACCCGGCTCGATTGCGGGGATGACGGCACCTTTTCCACCATCGCCGTCGATGGCATCGATCCCGGCGAGGAACTTCGGTCCTCCGAGGTGAACGCCAACGTCTCAGCCGTTTCCGCCGTGCCGGAAGTGCGGGATGCCCTCGTCGCCCTGCAGCGCGATTACCTGAACCGCGCCAGCATCGTCATGGAAGGCCGCGACATCGGTTCGGTAGTCTTTCCCGAAACGCCTTTCAAGATCTACGTCGATGCCGATGAGCACGTCCGCCAGTCCCGCCGCCGCGATGCAGGCGAGCACGATCCCGTTGCCAAGCGCGATGCTGCCGACAGTGGCCGGGTTCATGCTCCACTGATGATTCCGGAAGGCGCAACGATCCTCGACACCTCGCATCACACCATCGAGTCCGGTGTCCTCGCCGCCATCGAGATCCTGAAACAGCAGGGCCTGAAGCTCGCCTGAATTTCCCACCGCACAAGACGATGAGATGGATTTACTGGTATGGCTGGATGACGCTCGGAGCGGCGTTCCGTTCGGTCTTCGGCCTGCGCATCATCAACGAGGAAAAAATCATCCATGAGGGCGGCGTGCTGGTGGCCTCGAATCATCAGAGCTTCCTCGACCCGCCGCTGATCGGAAACCTCTACAAATCCGAGATCCATTACCTGGCGCGCAAAACCCTCTTCGTCGGTTTCTTCGCCTGGCTCTATCCGAGATGGAATGCCATCCCCGTCGACCAGGACCGGCCCGACATGGGCAGCCTGAAAACGATCATCAAGCTGCTGAAGGCCGGTGAGCGCGTGCTGGTGTTTCCGGAAGGCGAGCGCACGCTGGATGGTGAAATGGGCCAGTCGCAACCGGGCATCGGCCTCGTCGCGGTAAAGTCCGGCGCAGTCATTCAGCCGGTCCGCATCCGCGGCGCGCGAGAGGCCCTGCCGCGCGGTTCCGGAAGGCTCCGCTTCGCCCGCATTTCCGTCACCGTCGGCGACCCCATCCGCCTCACCCCCGAGGAAATCGAAGCCTCCCACGGAAAGGCCGGCTACCGCGAAATCGCTGACCGCATCCAAGCCGCAATCGAGGCGCTCTGACTTCAAGGAGCGTGGGCGTCCCGCCCACGAGTCTCGGCCAGCCTGCAAGAACGCTTCCACTTTAATCGAGCACGCAAGGTCTTCGAATGATTCACCTTTATCAAGCTGTGTTATTGTTTGTTGCAAACTATTTGTGTCCGATTTTTTTCGCGCTGTTGATTTGCCGTAAAGTGAAAGACGGGAGATCCTTGCTGTGGCTGGCCTCCTTGTTGTTTTTCGCGATTCTAGGGAGCTTGGGGATTTTCTTTTTGGGTTTTATTTTTCCATTTTGGCTCATCAGTCTATCGGCTTCAGCGGTGTTGTTATGCTGGCTGTTGGTCATCTTTGCGCTTGCCGGCCGATTGGCCAAGATCCAGCTCCCATCAGCATCAGTCGTTTGTTCGATTCTATTGTTGCCCGTCTTGATATGGTTGGATTTTCGGTTTTGTGTTTTGGTTCAAGATCCAATTGGTCAAGGTGATGATCTTAAGGTTGGATATGTCACGCTTGTTAATTATGAAAATAATCGGTTTTATACTCATCCTTACGTTGGGATTCAGGGGGTTCGGGTAAGTAAAAAGGTGGTTTACTTCGGTTTTGTGAGATGGCTTGAGTTCAGGGATGAATGGGGTTGTGTTGGATATGTTTTTGATGAGGTTAGACGTTTGCAAGGAGGTTTAAGCTGTAAAGATTCCCCTTGGAGTGTGTGGCCTAGAATTGTGAGCATGAAACTAATGGAATATTAGTTTGTCTTACTCTTGAGCGTTAGGTTTCAGACAGTGATCCCTTTGTGTGCGCTTCGGGGTTCTCCTTAATCGGAGAATCTCACGCGGAGGCGCTGAGATCGCGGAGGGGGAGATGAGCTGGGAGAATCGAGATTGAGCGAACCTAGATCGGAGGGCGTTCGCCTCTCCGGGGGAAGTCCTTCAAGATCGGCAGTTTAAGAGGCTTGAATGCTCCTTTGGATTCACTTTCAAAATAGAGAGTTTTGAGAATTGCCTCTTCTTCGGGGGTGAGAACGTCCTCTTGCGGATACCCTGACTCGTTTGCCAAAGCGACCAAGCGTTCCCTTGTCGCAACGCCAGTCTCCATTAACTCCTGAATTGAGTCCCGATAGGCCTCATCCACTTCGTATCGCTCCCAGACCTTTTGTCTCCAGCTGCCCATCCAAATGCGTGAAATTGGAGGACGATAGCCTAAGCCAATCAGAGGGCTGTCCCAGATCTTCTGCTCGGCTTGCGCTCCATCGCTCCACTGGTGATCGCATTTGAATTCAGGGAAATCCTCTACAAACCGGGAAGGATGAATGGAGTCCTCAGTCAGATTTGATCCCTGACTCCCCCAAACGAACCAATAACGAATTCTCTCAGTTCGGTGGCATCCGCAATCAAGGCAGCTGCTTGTGGTTTCGAAACTCTTGACCTCGATCGCCAGTCCAGACAGCACGAAGAAAACCAGCCCAACCAGTAGAACGACGTCCCGGGCTTTGTTGGAATTGATCTCGGAGGTCATCGCGATGCGGTCAATTGGCTGTAATTTGAAAACCGGGCCAGAGTTTCAACGGCCGAGTCAGGGAAGTTCTTGGGGCGATCTTTCCATGTACCCCCGTTTCACAGATTGCTGGAGTGCGGAAACTGCCCGGAATCCGCCTTGAAACCCCGGTCCGGGCGTGCATCCTCGCCGCCCCGCCATGGCAGGACCCACTTTCCAAGCTCTTCCCGGTTTCCGCGATTTCTCCCCAGGAGAATGCGCGGTCCGCAATTACCTGTTCGAGACCTGGCGCTCGGTGGCCCGACGCTTTGGCTTCGTGGAGTATGAAACCCCGATCCTCGAGGACACCGGGCTCTACCTGAAGAAGTCCGGCGGCGAGCTTTCCTCGCAGCTGTTCCGCTTTGAGGATCAGGGCGGTCGCGATGTGACCCTGCGTCCGGAGGTGACCGCCTCGCTGGCCCGTTTGGCCGCGCAGCATCAGCGGGATTTCCCGAAGCCGCTCAAGTGGTTCGAGATCGGCCAGTGCTTCCGCTATGAGAAGCCCCAGAAGGGTCGCGGCCGGGAATTTCATCAGTTCAACGTCGACATCCTCGGTGAAGCCGGACCGGCCGCCGATGCCGAGCTGATCTCGCTGGCGATCGAGACGATGCTGGCCTTCGGATTCGTGGCAGGCGATTTCGTCGTCCGGGTCTCGGATCGCGCCTCTTGGATCACGTTCGCGGAAAGCCACGGCATCCCCGAGGACCGCATCCCCGACTTCCTCGGCGTGGTCGACAAGATCGAACGCGAAAAGCCGGACTCGCTGGCGGAAAAGCTCAAGGGCTTCGGCCTTACTACCGAACAGGTGAAAGGCTTCATCGCCGACCCCGCCAACGCCTCGGTCAATTTCAACGCCATCCGCGCCGACCTCAACGCCCGTGGGCTTGGGGAATTCCTCGAACTCGACCTCTCGATCGTCCGTGGCCTGGCTTACTACACCGGCATCGTCTTCGAAGTCTTCGACGCGAAAAAGTCGATGCGCGCCGTGGCCGGGGGAGGCCGCTACGACACCCTCGTTTCGACCATTTCCGACGGCGCTGTCGACCTTCCGGCGACCGGCTTCGCGATGGGCGACTACGTCATCCGCAACCTCATCGAGGAAACCACCCACACCGCGATGCAGCTCGAAGTGTGGAAGCTGCGTCGCAACGCTTCCTGCGAGATCTACGTCGTCGTCGCCGATGAGGCCCGCCAGGCCGAAGCCCGCCGGATCGTCACCGAGCTGCGTCGCGCCGGAGTGGCCACCGATTTCAGCCTCACCGCCGCCAAGGTCGGAAAGCAATTCCAGCGTGCCGAGCAATCGATGGCCCGCTTCGCCCTCGTCGTCGGCAGCGAGTATCCGCAGCTCAAACTAAAGATCCTCGGCTCCCGCACCGAGGAAACCGGCGATGCCACCAACCTCATCGACTGGATCACCCAGCGCCTTCAAGAACCCGACGGCCCGCTGCTGGCCTGAGACTAAGGGGCCAGGTGTCAGGATTCAGGGGTCAGTGAAGATTCCGTCCGGCATCACCCCGTGATTGACTCCATCTCCATTCTTTCTGACCCCTAGCCCCTGGCCCTGACCACTTTCTTCCATGCGCACTCATCACTGCAACGAACTCCGTGCCTCCCACGTCGGCGAAACCGTGACCCTCATCGGCTGGGTCAATTCCGCCCGTGACCATGGCGGCGTGATCTTCATCGACCTCCGCGACCGCGAGGGCCTGACCCAGTGCGTGTTCCGCCCTGAGGAAAATGCCGCGCTCGCTGAGCTTTCCCACCACCTTCGGGATGAGGACGTGGTGCAGGTGATCGGCAAGGTTTCCAAGCGCCTCGAAGGCACCGGCAACGACAAGCTCGGCACGGGTGAAATCGAAATCGTCGCCACCGAACTGAACATCGTCAACAAGGCCGACGTGCTGCCGTTCCAGCTCGACAAGGAGCTTTCCAACGAGGACCTGCGGATGAAATACCGCTACCTCGACCTGCGCCGTCCGCGCATGAACAAGAACATCCGCACCCGCCACGCGATCACCGCGGCGGCCCGGCGTTACCTGGATGACAAGGGCTTCATCGAGGTCGAGACCCCGATCCTTTCCAACCCGACTCCGGAAGGCGC
>JANOBS010000523.1:0-2911 GCA_031411755.1 Luteolibacter sp.
GGTTCATGGTGCTGGACCGTCTCGCGGCGCAGGCCGGGGTGGCCTTCGAAACCAAGCCGAAGTGGCAGTCCCATCTCGCCAAGCTGCCGAACGGCATCCTGCTGCTGAAGCCGCAGACTTTCATGAATCTCAGCGGCCGCGCCGTGCAGCAGATCCTCGCATTCCACAAATGGGAACCCGCGCAGATGCTGGTCGTTTATGACGATGCCGCGCTGCCTTTGGGAAATCTCCGCTTCCGCGAAAAGGGCTCCCACGGTGGCCACAATGGCATCCGTTCGATCCTCCAGCACCTTGGCACCGATGGCTTTCCGCGCCTGAAAATCGGCATCGGCGGCAGCGACGAAGGCGAAATGGTCGGCCACGTTCTGGGGAATTTCCGCATCGAAGAACGCGATCTGCTTGAAAACACGCTTGCTAGTGCCGTTTCCGCCGTACAGGTTGCGCACTCCCAAGACGTCGCGACTGCGGCGAACCGCTTTAACACACGCAACTCACCACCATCACCATGAGCCGCACTTACGAAGGACTGATCATTCTGAACACCAAAGGCGCCGAAGGCAGCGTTGACGAACTCGTCAGCTCCGTCGGCAAGGAACTCGAAGCCGAAGGCGCCAAGATCGCCGCTGTCAACCAGGTCGGACGCCGCAAGTTTTCCTACGAGTCCCGCCATCTCGATGCCGGTCACTACGTCAGCTACCGCTTCGCTGCCGAGCCCGCCGCCGTTTCCAAGATCCTGGCCCGCCTCGCCCTCAACACCAAGGTGCACCAGCACCACTTCCAGCGCGTTGCCTGAGCTGGACTGTTCAATCGAACAGAATCTGCTTGAGTTTCCCCCGCCTGAATTTGTAGGACTCTTCCTGCCATGGCCAATCTGAACAAAGTCCTCCTTCTGGGGAATCTGACCCGCGATCCCGAGCTCCGCTACACCCCGAAGGGCACGGCGGTGGCGGACATCGCCCTCGCGATCAACCGGGTCTGGACCAACGAGCAGAACCAGAAACAGGAGGAAACCACCTACGTCGACATCACCCTCTGGGGTCGTCAGGCGGAGTTGGCCCAGCAGTACCTCACCAAGGGCCGCGGATGCTTCATTGAAGGCCGCCTGCAGATGGACACCTGGGAGGACAAGGCCACCGGTCAGAAGCGCAGCAAGCTCAAGGTCGTCGCCGAGAACCTCCAGTTCCTGCCCGACGGCAAGGGCGGCCCCGGCGGCCCCCAGCAGCCCAGTGGCGGGCGTCCGGCCCCCGCGCAAAGCTCCGGCCCGCCCCAAGGCGGCTCCGCTGCGCCCCACACCGACTTTCACGAGGAAGACGACATCCCGTTCTGAACGGCGTCTGATTCAGACCATTTCGAAAGCCCGTTCCGGATCTCCGCAGCGGGTTTTTTTGTGTCCATGGTGGAGGCATCACTCAACGATGACGTAGACGAAACTCATCGCCGCCCTAAAGCAGCGCATCCGTCACCCGAAATCGGCGTAAAGCTGGTTGTCAGTCGACACCTTGAGCAGGAGCCCGGAGCCTCTCGATGGGGTGGGTTTGGATCAATCGGCGGAGGCGGGCGAACCTTCGCCGGAAGGCGTGAATCTTCCGCCATTTTCACTCCGGCGGAGGTCCCCCTCAACACCATCAGTGAAATCACCAGCGGAGATGCCACCGCCATCCAGGCCGGATTGCCCGCTCTCTCCACCGGCTGGACCTACCGCACCTTCCGCGATTCCGGCAACGGTGCCAACGGTTCCCAAGGTCTTCCTCCGCGCCAAGATCAGCGAGTGACCTGAACATCGCGCCAGCAAGGCGCCCGTTTACGCCGTCAAGTCCTTCCCCTCACTGGGGAGGACGGAATCGGACTGGCATGAGTCTCAGTGGCCAGGCTAATCTCACGATGTGCCTGGCCCACTGACTCTTGTGTTTGAAACCTCGTCGCCAACCGCCTCGCTGCTGCTGGCGGGGTCGGATGGGATCTTGGTGGAGCGTTCGTTCACGAGCGACCGCAGCCACAACGCGGTCCTGTTCGGCCCCCTTTCCGAGGTGCTGGCCGCGATTTCCCCACAGGAAATCGGCCTCGTCCTGGTGGGCAGCGGCCCCGGCAGCTACAGCGGCACCCGCGTCGGCCTCGCTGCGGCCCAAGGCGTGGCCCTGGCGGCGGGATGTCCGGTGGTAGCCGTGCCGTCGGTCATCGCGGCTCCCTCTGCGCTGGCGGGATCGTGCCTGGTGATCGGCGATGCACGACGCGGCAGTTACTGGACGGCGGCGGTGGAGAATGGTCGGCTGGTGCGCGAGCCGGAACTGACCGATGAGTCCGGATTTCACAAGTTGTTGGAAGGCGCCGAGCTCCTGGTGAGCTTCGAGGACGCGGCCCGGACGAAATTCCCGACCGAGCGCGCGATCTCCTTCGAGCAGCCGACCGCAGCCCTGCTCTGGCAGGCCTGGTCCTCAGCCGCTCTTGCCGTTCAGCAAGCTTGGGCAAATGAGCCCCCACAGCCACACTACCTGCGCCCCCCGCACATCACCGAGTCAAAGCGGGCCTGGCCGGTGACGAAGTAAGCGCCCGGAGCGCGGCGACCTTCGTCGAAGGATTTCCTCAGGTTCCAAATCATCAAGAATCTCGAAGTGCCATATCCAATCGTCACGGCGATCCAATTCATCAGGAAAACCGGGATGACTTCAAAGGCTCGGGATCGATACAGATCCCCAAAGCGACTCATTGACAACCAGTCATTTCTAGAGACTATTTCCCTATATGAAGCCCACAAAGAAATTGTTAGATATCCAACTCCGAGGGGGAGAATAAAGACTGTTGTGCGCCGAGCCAAGCAAGGCGCTTCTTGTCAGGTGAAAGACCTGATGTTTCAAAACCTAGCCAGTAGAAACTACCGAGTGTTGCAGTCATGCTAGCTAACCCATTGAAAATT
>JANOBS010000524.1:0-6896 GCA_031411755.1 Luteolibacter sp.
TTGCCATCGGCGGCGCGCTTCAGGGTGAAATCGAGCGAGTCCTTGAGGAAAAAGAACGCGTGCGGATCGAAACGTTTGTCCCGCCCGAGGATCGAAACGATGGCCTGTTCGAACTGCACCTGCTGCATGAGGCAGAAAATGCGCCAAGCTGCGGGTGCTGTCAAAGCTGTTAGCGGTCCGTCATCGCGGCTAAATCACCGTCATTGCAATCCGTGATCGTCTTTTCCGGGAACCGGGTGCAGGATCGCGCCAGTCCCATGATCATTCTTGTCCGCAATCTGGATCGCTCCACGACCGAAAAGGAACTTCAGGCCCTGTTCTTCCGCTTTGGGCGGGTGGCGGCCTGCGATCTCGTCACCGAGCCCGATACAGGGAAATCCAAAGGCTTCGGTTTCGTGAACATGCCGAACATCAACGAGGGCCTCGCGGCGATCGCGGAGCTCAACGGCACCAAGCTCGGAAAGAACCTGATCCGGGTGAAAAAGGCGGCGACCTCGACCGTGATGAAGAAGGTTGGCAAGCGTCCGCAGCCTTGAGATCTGCGCCGCTGCGGGCGGATTTGAGCTGGACTTGTCGAACATTCGTTATAACGTGTCGGTATGACTGCAAAGCTCAAGATCACCAGCATTGGAAACTCCGCCGGGGTCATCCTGCCGAAGGAGGTGCTTGAAAAACTCCGCGTCGGGAAAGGGGACACGCTGTTTCTGACGGAGACGCCGACGGGCTTCGAGATTTCGCCTCTGGACGAGAAAATCCAACGCCAGATGGATGTGGCCGAACGCGTGATGCGTGAGAACCGCAACCTGCTTCACAAGTTGGCGCAATGAGTTTCCCAGAACAGGACGAACCGGAGTGGATCGAGCTGGAAACTGTTTATCGTCTCCATTCTCGGCAGTTGGCCGAGCATGGTGGGGCTAGCGGAATCCGGGACGAGGGCATGCTTCATTCCGCGATGAATCGTCCGGTTTCTAAGTGGGATTACGAACGTCCGAAACCTGACCTCTGCGAGCTGGCGGCTGCCTACGCCTTTGGGATCGCCAAAAATCATCCGTTTCTGGATGGGAACAAGCGCACGGCAGCCGTGGTGTGCGAGGTCTTTCTCATCCTCAATGGGCTGGAGCCGACGGCGACTGAAGACGATAAGTATCCGGTCTATTTGGCACTGGCGGCTGGGGATCTTCACGAAGACAGCTTCGCCGACTGGCTCCGCAAAAACACCGCGCCGGCTCCCTTGCCGTGAGGTTCAGCCGCCGGGCAGGATCAGGTCGCTGATGACCATCCGGTGATCGGATTTCCGCGTGGTCACGGCCCGGCAGCGCACCGGGGTGAACTGGCGGGTGGCGTAGATGCTGTCGAGCCGCAGCACGGGAACGCGACGCTGAAAGGTGTTTCCCCAACCGCTACCTGCGGTGCTGAAGCTGTCGTTGAAATCACGAATGAGCAACATTCGGACCGGGTCACCTGCGGCGGAGTTGAAATCGCCGCCGAGGATCGTTGGACGTTGGGGAAACGGAGAGGTCTGCTCGAGCAGTTGAAGTGACAATGACAGCTCTTGGCGGCGGGTCTGACGGTTGTCGCGGTGTTCCTTCCAGGCGCTGAGCTTCCACAATTCCAGATTGGTGGCCGCACTGGCGAGGTGGACATTGACCACCTCGATCTCCCGTCCATCGGGATCGACGACGGTGAGCTGCTGTTCACGGAACATCGGATTGCGCACTTCGCGGTTGATCTTCCAGCGGGTGATGATGCCGTTGTTTTTGTGATAGCGGTAGTCGCCACGTCCACCATACAGACGGTCGGCGATGGTCTTCACATCATTGGGCCAGACCTCTTGCACCAGCACGATGTCAGGATCCCAGATGGCCAGATCGAGGGAGGGATTTCCATAGTGGAAAAACCCGCAGTTGAGCGTGGCCACCCGGATCACCGGCAGTCCGGAGTGCGGCTGGGCGTGGCCGGAAATCGGTGACTCCTTCGCCAGGTTTCCAAGCACCCGCGCTTCATCCGCGCCTAAAAGGATTGTGACCGCCCAGATGCCGGTGAGGATGAGGGAAAGCGAGGCGCGCAGGAAATAAAATGCTACCGAGGAGAGCAGCAATCCGATCCCGCCCCAGACCCAGATCGGCATGACGGTGAATGCGGCGAGCCGGTCGGGCTGCCGCGCGAAGGCGTAAACCGTGAACAGATGCAGAAGCAGCGAGCAGACGACCAGAATCCATCCGAGTTGGCGGCGGACATGGGTCATCACGAGGAGAGGAAATTCGAAATTTGAAATCTGAAATTCGAAACTTCAGACTCGAAACCCGGGAGCCTTAGAGACCAGGGATGCCGAGGCCACCAGTGAGCTTCTGCATTTCGGCTGCGGCCTGTTCCTTGCCTTTGTTGACGGCTTCCTGAACGCCCTTGAGCACCAGACTTTCGAGAAACCCGACGTCAGATGGATCGACCACGGATGGATCAATCTTGATGGATTGTACATCACCGGCGCAAGTGGACACCACGGTCACCTTGCCGCCACCGACGCTGGCTTCGACGGTGCGCTGGGCGAGTTCTTCCTGTTTCGCGGCGAGCCCGGCCTGCATCTGCTGGGCTTGTTTCATCAGTTTCTGGATGTTCATGATTGGAAAGATTTTGTGATCGGTGATCGGTGATCGGTGATTGGAACTTGGAACTTGGAACTTATTTAACGACCCGTCCTTCGAGAGCCTTGAGGGCATGTTCGATGAGGGGATCGTGATGGAAGGAGTCGTCGGCGATGGCTTTCGTTTCCTTGGGTGCAGGCGTTGTTTCCTTGGGCGCTTCGGCGCGGAAAGGCGGTTCGTCGGCAGGGACTGGTTCACTGACCTCCGGGGCGGAGGCGATCATCGAGTCGAAGCGGCTGGTGATCGGATCACCCGGCTTTTTCGGCGCGGCGGCAACTGGCTTTGGCGTCTCCGGCTCCGGTTCCCACACTTTCGCGGGCGGTGGTGGAGTTTCGGCGACGGGCTCGACGACCTTTTCAACCACCGGAGCGGCAGGCATGGAAACGGCAGACGTTTCCCCGAGTGAATCGGCTCCCTTGGCGAGGACCTTGATGACGTCGGAAAGGCGGACTTCTCCGAGTGACTGGATCGCCTTGATCAGGCCGAGTTCGAAGTGGAGGCGCTTGTTGGTCGACCACTTCATGCGGCCTTCGGTTTCCGCGAAGACATCGATGGCGGAAAGTATGCGGTCTGGTTGGTAGGTGTCGGCCGCTTTCACGAGGCCTTCCCAGAGGTCGGTCGGGATGCCCTCACCGTCAGCGGAGGGATCGAGCTTCGCAATGAGCAGCGAGCGCAGGGCCCCAACGAGTTCGCCGAGGAGCTGGGAAAGTTCGCGACCGGTTTCGGCTTCCTTTTGGATGAGGGAGAGGGCGGCTGGCGTGTCGCGGGCGAGCAGGGCACCCCCGAGCTGGGCGACCTTTTCCCGCGAGGTGAATCCGAAAACGTCGAGGACGTTGGCCTCGGTGATGGTGTTGCCGCAGAAGGAGACGAGCTGGTCGAGCATCGACTGGGCATCGCGCATGCCACCGTCCGCGCCTTTCGCGACGGCCCAGGCGGCGGTTTCCTCAAGGGTCACGCCTTCCTCCTTCGCGATGTGCAGCAGGTGCTTCGCGATGAGATCGGTGGGGATCGGCCGCAGGTCGAAGCGCTGGCAGCGGGAAAGGATCGTCGGCAGGATCTTGTTCGCCTCGGTGGTGGCGAAGATGAACTTCACGTGCGGCGGCGGCTCCTCGAGGGTCTTGAGCAGGGCGTTGAACGCCGCGTTCGAGAGCATGTGGACCTCGTCGATGTAGTAGATCTTGAACTGGCCGCTGGCCGGGGCGAAGCGGACCGACTCCCGGAGGTCCCGCACCTGATCGACGCCGTTGTTCGACGCACCGTCGATTTCCAGCACGTCGAGTGAGCGGCCCTCGGCGATCTCGATGCAGACGCTTTCATCCGGATCGAAGTCGGCCTTGGGACCATTGGTGCAATTCAGCGCCTTCGCGAGGATGCGGGCGGTGGAGGTTTTTCCGGTGCCACGCGGGCCGACGAAGAGGTAGGCGTGGGCCAGCCGCTTCTGGGCGATGGCATTGCGCAGGGTCCTGACGACGTGGTCCTGTCCCAGGACATCATCGAAGGTTTTCGGTCGGTATTTTCGGGCAAAGACCTGATAGCTCACAGCGCGACTGTATTGGAGTTTGCGGGTTTGTCAGTTTTCAGTTTCGAAGAAGGCATGCAGGTTCCAGGAAGTGAGGAAAAACAAGGGCTTTACGCGGATTCGGAGGCGAAAATTCGTGGTTTGATCGCGGGCGAACCGGACCGGATCGCCCGGATGGCGGGCATTGTAGCGGTGCTTCACGGGCTGATGCCGCACTATTTTTGGAGTGGGTTCTACCGAGTTTGTGGGGGCGGATTGGTGATCGGGCCGTATCAGGGCACGCCGGGGTGTGCGCGGATCCGTTGGGGCAGGGGCGTCTGTGGCACGGCGTGGGCGACGGGGCAAAGCCAGGTGGTGCCGGACGTGCACGCATTTCCCGGCCACATCGCCTGCGACTCCCGTTCGGAAAGCGAGATCGTCGTTCCGGTGAGGGATGCGCGGGGGACGATTGTGGCGGTCTTCGATGTCGATTCGGAAAGCCCGGCTGCGTTCGACGAGGTGGATCGGGTGGCTCTGGAGCGAATTTTCAGCGATTGGGGAGAATGTTGATCGACGGAGATTGCCGCTGCCGTTGTGGCTGCTAGCATTTCAGCACATGTCAGAACGGCAGGATCGAAACATCATCGAAGGAGTCAGGCGTCGCAGTCAGGGAGGGGGATTTCCCTGGGGCTGGGCGGGCTTTTTCGCAGTGCTGTGCATCGGGGTCGGTTCGCTGTTCACCCCACTGCCCGCGAAGATCAAGCGAAGCCTGAAGGAAATCTTTTCGCCAAAGCCGGAGATCGTGAAGGTCCCTGCGGATGAGGAGGACATCCGGCGTCAGATCGAGTCGCAGCTGCGCATCAAAATGGAGCAGGATTATGATAGGCAGATTGAAGCCATCAAGCGCTCGGCAGACAAGCGTGTGGAGGACGCCAAACATGAGCTGGATGCGCCCAAAGCAACCGATTTTACCCAGTCCTCGGAAGGCGACATCCGACAGCTTCACGCAGGCATTCCGTTGAAGACGGAGGTCAAGATCGACAAGGGAACTCTTGCTTCGAAGGAGCGCGTCACGGCGGACAGCTACGTCGCCGAATACACCCTCAAGGTCCGGTTGCCCGCTCCGGCGAAGACGATGGCCGATCTGGAGCTTTCCAATCCCAAGCTCGGAACGATGCTTCCCGGTCTGGCCCCAATGGTGGCTCAGGCCGAGGTCTCTCCCTGGTATTTCAAGATCTACGACAACAAGGCCGAGCACCTCAAACAGGACGCCACCGCGCTCAATGAGCTTCTTTCAAAGCACAATCTCTACGACTGCGAGACGATCCTGAATCTCCGCGCTCCGGGTGGCCGGAAGGTCTTTCTGCTCCAAGCGGAGATGGACGTGGTGTCCGATGGTTCGGATGGCGACCGCCTTGCGACGATGCCGGATGAAATCGTCAATTCCTCGTACTATCAGCCGTTCACCAGCTACGGCTGGCCCAAGAAATCCCAGACGCCGAATCCGATGATCGCTGGTTGGGAAAAGCGGATTGCCGTGGCGGAAAAAGAGATCGCCGACCGTGCCACCACCGCCGAGCGGAAGAAATGGCTGCGTGACCGCGTGGCTTATCTCAAGAAGGGCATCTCTGACCTGAAGGCCCGGTCCTTCCTCATCGCGGAATACGATCCCTTCATCGTCATCCCGGTGAATATCCTCGGATCCACTTCCGATCCATTTGCTCCGAACGTCGGCGACTACGCGTTGGTCGTCTTTGGCGATAAGATCGTCCCGGCCGTCGTCGGCGATGGCGGCCCGAACTACAAGGTCGGCGAGGCCTCGTTGCGGATCGCGAAGGAACTCAACTCCCGCGCCACGCCCAACAATCGACCCGTCTCGGATCTGAAGGTCACCTACCTCGTCTTTCCCGGCAGTCGAGAAGCCGAGCGTGGGCCACCGGACTACGCCGCTTGGCGCAGCAAGTGCCTCGCCTTGACTCAGGAAATCGGTGGCCTCGGCGCGGGATGTCAGATCCTTGAATGGAAAGACCTCCTTGCACCGCCGCCCCCGCCGCCTGCACCCGTGCCACCGCCCGCTCCAGCGCCGGTCACTCCTACCCCGGCCCAGCCCAATCCGGCTCAGCCTTGAGGCGCTCAGCTTGCTGGGATAGCGCTTGCTCAATCGTCGCCAGATTCGAGGGCCTCCAGCGCCTCGATCGTCTTTCGGCGCCGCTCGGCCAGCAGGGTCTTCACCACACCCACCAGCAGCAGCAGGCAGATCAGCGTGACCGAGCACTCCAGCAACGGCATCGGATTGGAATCGACGATCTTCTCAACGAAGCGCTCCTTCAGAAACCTTGGCAAGGCAGGCAGGTTCGCCAGCCCACGGGAAAATCCCAGCAGCGCCATCACCCCACCGCCGAGCAGTCCGTGCCAGAACCAGCGGGTCGAAAAAAGCCCGCTGATGACAATGCCGCCTCCAAGGGTCAGGGCTCCCTGGAGAAAGCCCATCGCTTCCTTTTCCTCCAGTACCCGCGGACCAGCCAGGCCGAGGGCAAGGATCGAGAACCCACAGAAGAAGAGCAGAAAGCGCATGCCGCGAAGCATCCGCGCCCGGAGCCCTTGGTCAATCCGGAACCAGTCAGCGCTCAGAACTTCATCCCCGCCGAAACCAGCAGGCCGTGGCTGATGAAGCCATACCTGCCATCCGCATTCTGCCCGACGAAACGCGCGGGCGTCGACGGCGGTGTGCTGCCGCTGACCGTGCGGTCCGGGCC
>JANOBS010000525.1:0-16384 GCA_031411755.1 Luteolibacter sp.
GCTGCGATCGGCTGGTTCTATCTGGGCGGGGGCCGCCTCGCATCAGGCGGCCATCTGGAGCTGCCGGATGAATTCGACCTCATCGCCATTTTCATCGCCACCGCTGGTGCCTTCGCGCTCCAGCTCCGTTATCCGATCAAGGGACTGGAAGCGCTGCAATCGGTGGCCTTCAACGTCCTCGGCTTCATCTACATTCCGCTGCTGTTCCACTTCGCCGCGCGGATGGTTTACCTGGTGCCCGGTCCCGGTGAGGTGCCCGGATCGATCCTGCTGATGATGTGCCTGACCGTGACGAAATTCACCGACATGGGTGCCTACCTGGTCGGCACGCTGATCGGTCGGAACAAGATGATCCCGCATGTGAGTCCCGGAAAAACCTGGGAGGGCTTCGTCGGCGCGCTGATCATCGCCGAGGCCGTCGCTTGCGCGTTCTACTACTTTCTTCCCGGCCCCACCCAACTCGGCGTGCTCGGCGGTTGGTCGCACGTGATCGCCCTGGGCCTGATCCTGCCGCTGCTTGCCGTCGTCGGCGACCTCGCGGAAAGCGTGCTGAAGCGCGCACTTGGCGCGAAGGATTCCGGTCAGATGCTGCCGGGCATCGGCGGTGCGCTGGACCTCATCGACAGCATCTGCTTCACCGCTCCGGCCCTGTATTTCTACGTGAAATGGGTGATGCCCTGACCTTTCCCATGTCCGCGCCAAGAAAACGCCGCGTTGTCCTCCTCGGGTCCACTGGATCCATCGGCACCTCCACGCTGAAGGTGGCCCGGGAGCTGCCCGAACGCATCGAACTCATCGCCCTCGCCGCCGGGTCGAACGCCGCCAAGCTCGCCGAGCAGGCACTCGAGACCGGTGTGAAACACGTGGCGATTCACGATGCCTCGAAGGAGGCGGAACTGCGCGCCCTTCTGCCGGATGACGTGACGATCCATGTGGGTCCCGAAGGCCTGGTCACGCTGGCGGAACTCACGGAGGCCGATGTGGTGCTCGTCGCCATCGTCGGCACCGGTGGCCTTCATCCCGCTCTCGCCGCGATCGAGGCCGGGAAGGATCTCGCCGTGGCCAGCAAGGAGATCCTTGTCATGGCAGGTGAAACGATCACGGCAGCGGCGAAAAAAAAGGGAGTTTCGCTGTTGCCGGTCGACAGCGAGCACAACGCCATCTTCCAGTGCCTCGACGGTCACCGCGGTGGCGAGAAGGAGGTTTCCCGATTGATTCTAACAGCCTCGGGTGGCCCCTTCCGCACGCTGCCCGCCGATCAACTTCCGAGCGTCACGCTGGCGCAGGCCTTGAAGCACCCGACCTGGGAAATGGGCCGCAAGATCACGATCGACTCCGCCACGCTCTTCAACAAGGGCCTGGAGATGATCGAGGCCCGCTGGCTCTTCGACATCGGCATGGAGCGCATCGACGTCGTCGTGCATCCGCAGAGCATCATCCACTCGATGGTCGAGTTCATCGATGGCTCGGTGCTGGCCCAGCTCAGCCGGACTGACATGTGTTTTCCGATCCAATACGCGCTGACCTGGCCGGAACGCCTGCGTGGGGGATTGAAGCCGCTCGATTTTCCGGCGCTGGCGAAGCTGGAGTTCGAGGCCCCGCGCGATCAGGATTTTCCGGCGCTGAATCTTGCCCGCCGCGCCGGTCTCACCGGTGGCACGCTGCCCGCCGTTTACAATGCCGCCAATGAGATCGCCGTGGACGCCTTCGTGGACGGTCGCATCCGCTTCTCCGACATCTGGCGGCTGGTCGGCGAAACGATGGACCGCCACCAGGTCAATCCCGCCACCTCGCTGGACGCCGTGATCTCCGCCGATGCGGAGGCTCGGCGCATCGCGAATGGGATTCTGGAAGAGTGGAATGTGGAAAGTGGCAAGTGAGAAGTGGAAGAGCTCTCCGTTTAGAATTTCTTCAGCCCTTCGTAGCTTTAGCGAAGTAGGGAGGATTTCGAGCTTAGTGCTTTTCTTCCATCCTTCCATCCGTTCCCATCCCGCTGATGTCCAAGGATTCCGGGAAAGCCAAAAAGCCCAGCAAAGCCGCGCTCCGTTGGGTGCTTTCGTATCTCGGCCCGCACAAGGGGATTTTCATTCCCTCGCTCATCGCCCTCTTTCTCACCGCGGGGCTGTCGCTTTCGTTTCCGCTGCTGCTGAAGGACCTGATCGGTGACCCGGCCGATGCCTGGCGCAATGGCGTCCACGCCGACGAGGTGCTGGCGAAGAGCAACAAGACCGCGATCCTGATGGTCTGCCTGCTCGCCCTCCAGGCCTTCATCGGCTTCTGGCGCGTGCAGGGCTTCATCCGCTCCGTCGAAAGCGCGCTCAATGATCTGCGCCGCGACCTCTTCCAGCACCTGATCAAGCTGCCGGTCCCCTTCTTCCAGAACGAGCGCTCCGGCGCGCTGAGCAACCGCTTTTCCGCTGACCTCGGCGTCGTGCGCGACACCCTGCTCAACACCGTCCCGCAGGCAGTCCGGCAGACCGTCATCCTCCTCGGCGGACTCACCGCGATCTTCTTTTTCTCGTGGAAACTCTCGCTCGTCATGCTCGCCAGCGTGCCGGTGGTCGTGCTTTCCATCGCGCTCTTCGGGCGAAAGGTCCGCCGCTATTCGCGTGAGGCGCAGGACTCGCTGGCGGAGTCCGGCACGGTCATCGAGGAGACGGTCCAGAACATCGCCGACGTGAAGGCCTTCGCCAACGAGCGGCTGGAGCGCGACCGCTACGACAGCGCTCTAGCGACTTTCCTCAAGGTCAGCATCAAGGGCTCGAAGGTACGCGGCGCGTTCCTATCCTTCATCATCTTCGCCATGTTCGGCGCGATCACCTTCGTGACCTGGTATGGCTCGCGCATGCTTGCCGCTGGCGAGATCAACAGCAACGCCTTCACCGCCTTCATCCTCTTCAGCATCTTCGTCGGGGCCTCGCTCGGATCGTTTCCGGAAATCGTCTCGCAGTTTCAAACCATGGCCGGCTCCACCGAACGCCTGCGCGAGTTGATGGCGGAGACTCCCGAGCAGGATGGCGGTGAAACGGTCGGCACGCTCGGCGGTGCGCTTTCCTTCGATCGTGTCGAGTTCCTCTACCCATCGCGTCCGGATTCGCCGGTGCTGCGCGATCTCAGCTTCAGCATCACGCCGGGCCAACGCGTCGCCATCGTCGGGCCTTCCGGCGCGGGGAAATCGACCATTTTTTCCCTGATCCTTGGCTTCCATCGACCACAGTCGGGCATCGTTTCCTTCGATGGAAAGGACGCCGCCAGCCTGGAACTTGGCACGCTCCGCAAGCAGCTCGCCGTGGTTCCGCAGGAAGTCATGCTTTTCGGTGGCAGCATCCGTGAGAACATCGCCTATGGCCGACCCGGTGCCTCGCAGTCAGAGATCGAGGAAGCCGCGAAACAAGCCAACGCCCACGACTTCATCGCCTCGCTCGAACAAGGCTACGACACCACCGTCGGCCCGCGCGGCGTAAAGCTCTCCGGCGGCCAGCGCCAACGCGTCGCCATCGCCCGTGCCATCCTCGCCGATCCGAAGATCCTGCTCCTGGATGAAGCCACCTCCGCCCTCGATGCCGAGAGCGAGCGACTTGTCAACGAAGCGCTCGAGCGCCTCATGCAGGGCCGCACCAGCCTCGTCATCGCCCACCGACTCTCCACCGTCCGCCACGCCGACCGCATCCTCGTCGTCAACCACGGCCGCATCGTCGAAAGCGGCAGCCACGAGGAACTCATCGCGCTGGGCGGGACCTACAAGCTGCTGGCCGAGACGCAGCTTGCATGAGTTTTCCGGCGCTTGCTTGAAACGGGCGTTCGTATCCCGGTTTCAATTTCGAGCAGCCCCCAGAGCCTTCACGATCTCCGGGATCGCGAGTTCCTGAATGGTGTTGTGGCGGGCTTCCGGGACTTCGGTGAAGTGAACGGTCGAGGGTAGTTCTCCGGCCATCTGGCGGGACATCCTGACCGGGATCACCTCGTCATCGTGGCCGTGGAGGATAAAGACACTGCCGCCGCCCTTGGCGTCGATTTCCTTGAGGCGCGCCTGATTGTCGAAGCGATGCCAAAGCAGGAATCCAAGCGGTACGCCCAGCACCTCGCGGCTCATGTCCATGGTGCTGGTGAATGGCGCGAGCAGGACGCCTTTTCGGATGTCGAACTCCTGTGCCGCCATCAGACAGACGCCGCCGCCGAGACTGTGGCCGAAAAACCGCAGTCGATCGTGGGACTCAGCCGCTGACCAGCCGAGGGAGCCGGTTACGGTCGGGATGAGGGTTTTCAGGCTGCGTCGGATCGTCCACGGGCTGGGCTCGCCCTCGCAGGCCCCGTAGCCAGGCATGTCGACCAGCAGCCACGCGTCCTGTTTCGGCCCGTGCTCGCGCAACCAGTCGGACCAATCGAGTGCCACCGTTCCATTTCCACCGCAAACGACCCACAGCCGCTCGGGTTTCGGGGTTTGGGACAGGAGGAAGGCCTGCTGCTTTCCATCAGAGGTCTGGTAGTCGATGACCCTTGTTCCGGTTTCCTTCCTCCAGTCGGACACCTCGGAAGGTCCATAAGCCCGTGGGAAATAGATCAGCTTGCTCTGGCACCCGGTGAGTAGGGCCACCGCGAGCAGCAAGCCGACCAGCGAGGATTTCAAGGCAAGGCTGAGGAGTCGGGACATTGAAGAAATGACGAAATTCGAATTTCTGAATGACGAAAGGGAGAGGAGCGAAGCGGCTGATTGCCTACCGTTGCTGATCGGGCTGGGGCTGCAAGACTTCTGCGGAGGTAAGGACGCAACGGCGGTTGCCCTTTATCTTGACGGGAAATAGTGGGATGCGGAGGCCTACCCAGCTTGACGTGCCGCATTTCGCAATGATGCGTTCGTTGATCCACAGCGCGCAGGATGCAGAATCTCCGTCAGTCTCAACTTCCACCTGGTTATGGCTGTGAGCGATCCGCTTGTCGAAATCCTCTTGTGACTCATTGCTCTGATCCAGCTTCAGCTGTCTGCCATCCGACAGAGTGCAGATCTGATCTTGGATGGAGATGATTCTGACTGGGTGATTCAAGCAGTCGTTGTCGAGCCGAACGGGGTAGCTGAAGTCAATCACTCGAAGCAAGGTGAGCAACCAGACGAAGGCGATGGTTAAAAGAAATCCGACTAGTTTTCGTTTCACCTTGGATAGGGGTTAGGGATCACACACCACCGATATAAATCCGAGTAAGTTACAATTCGTCATTCGGAAATTCGGAATTCGTCATTTCCAATCTGCCTCTCAAGGAGCGGTCACTTTAAGACGCATGAAGAGCTTGGTCTCGCCAGCGGTGGGAATGCTGAAGGTGTGGAGTGGAGCGCTTCCTGTGTTGCTGATCGGGTGCCACTCTGAAAGGTCATCACTCCATTCGGAGCCGTAGGTGACGCCGCTGATTCCGGCAGGTGGGGTGAACTGGTATCGGAGAGTTTGTCCGATGCGGAGAGGCTCGGGAAGCAGACCGGAACTGGATTTCTTGGGGTCGAGGGCGAAGGCGTATTCGGTGATGTTGGTGATGCCGTCTTGATCAAAGTCGAAGGAGTTTTCGCCACTTCCGCTATTGGCCGTGCTGCCGAAGTGGATCTTCCTCCAGGCCTGCAGCGGATCGGAAACATCATCGCGGCGGAGGATTTCGATGGAATCGAGGTGCAGGGTGCTGGTGCCTGTGCCCCAGAGCCCGAAGTTGGGAACAAGCAGGATTTCCCAACTGGAGGCGGTGAAATTGAAGTTGTTGGCGGTGAATGCCGAGAGGGGGGCGGAGAAATCGACCCAGGTGTTCTTGGTGGGAGTCAGTGGCAGGCTGAAGTCCTGGCCATTGGCGGTTTTCAGCAGCACGGACAGGTTTGTGGCATTTGAGGAGCTGACTCGCAGTCGGCCGCGCACAACGATGCGGCTGGTCTGTCCTGATGTGAAAGGCGGGGTTCCAGAAATGCCGATACCGGTTCCAGCATAGCCGCCAGTGTTGGGAGCTGTGATGGTGAGCTTGAGAGCGCGACCGTCGGTAGTGCCGGTGGCTTCATTGGTGAGGCTATTGGTCATACCCGAGCTCCCGCCTGAATAGGAAAACCAGTTTGCAGTGTTTCCTCCAATGAATGTCTGTGAGTAGAGCGGGGTGTCCTGGGTGGGACGGATGCTTAGCGTGAGGTTTCCTGTGGTGGTGCCTGCAGCATTCGTGGCTGAAATGGCGACGGGGAACTCTCCGGCAAGACTGGTGGTTCCGGAGATTTGGCCGGACGTGGTGTTCAGCGAGAGTCCTGCCGGCAGGCCTGCGGCGGCGTAGGCGGTGGGACTGCCCGTGGCGGTGAGCTGGATGAAAGCGGCGAGGTCTTGGGAGAGAACTGCAGCGGTGGGAGAGGTGAAAACCGGCGGATTTGTGGGCAGCACATCGGCTGTCCAGTTCCAGCCCTTGGCATTGGCATCCGCGATCATGATCGGCCAATTGCGGTCGAGCTGGGTTTGGCCATTGATGTTCCACAGGCTCCAGCCGAGGCCGAGGCGTTCGCAGGTCTGGTTGACGTAAATGTCGCTGTCGAATTGTGCGGAGCGCCAGGGATCGGTGATGCCCAGTGCCGCACTGGTAACGGAGGCCGGAAAATTGTTTTCCGAAGGCCATCCGGGGAATCGGGAATGGAGATTGCGCAGATTGGCCGCATTGGTGGCGGCCCCGTAAGCGCTGTCATTGTTGTAAAGATGGTAGGCGACGGAGGTTTTCGTCCAGTCGACAGCACCGGGCAGCGAGGCAAAACTGGCGGCGAGATTTCCAAGGCCAGTGCCAGTGGCGTAATCGTTGATGCCTGGCGGGGTGAGGACCATCACGTGGGTGAGTGGCGCGGCGTTGCGGATGATGTTGAAAGTGACCTTCAGCGCCTGGATGCGGGGATGGTTGGCGGCGTTATCCGAGGCGTTTGCGGTCATGCTGCCGTTGTTGCCGATGCCATCCATCGGCTCATTCGAGGCCTCGTAGAGGACGTGGGTGCGATTGGCAAAATACGGGGCCACGTGAGTCCAGAGCGCGTCACAATAAGTCGCGTTGTAATTCGGAATCTTGTTGTGGGCATTGATGATCACGTAAAGGCCGTGCGCCGAGGCGTAGTTCACACTGCGCTCCATTCGCGCCAGTTGCCGGGCACGATAGACGGGATCGTTCCAGTCGGTGGGAGTGAAAGTGGGCGAGGGGGCATAGGCTTCCACTTCCCAAGCATCGAACAGGATCATCCGCACGCCATTCAGACCTTTGGCACGGAGTGATGCGTAGTAGGACTCCGGTTCTTCCTGGCGGTCTTTTTCCCAAATCCAGGCCGTGCCAGCGCGCAGTGGAGTATTGGTGTCGGTGCGCAGGACCTTGAGATTCGGTCCACCAACTGGATCGGGAATACTGGCGACGGTGACCCGACCTCGATCAGTCGGCATGGGCACGGACTGCGCCCTAGCTTCGATCACGAGAAGGATCGAAATGGAAAAGACAATCGTCAGGCGCCACATGCCCCAATCCTTCCCATGGATTCCTCAGTGCCCAACCAAAAATCCGAGCCAACTTTTCGTCATTCGGAAATTCGAAATTCGTCATTTCATCCCTCATCCCTTCCACAGCGTCTCCGGCAGCTCGACCACCTTGTCCCGCAGGACGGTGAAGACCCGATGGCCGGCAAGGGGCTGGACGAGTTGGCCGCCGGTGAAGCTGCCGAAGGAGGGGAGGACGAGGCAGTTTTCCCGCAGCCAGAAGCAGGGGAGGCGCAGGGACGTAAGCTTGCCGTCCGGGATCCGGAGGGCGGGGTGCAAGTGGCCGGCGATTGAAGGACTTTCGGTGGGGGCATCGGACGGGTCGTGGACGATGTGCCAGCCGTCGAGGTCGAGTGTGGGGACGATTTCGATTCCCCAGTCGGCGGGCAGGGCGCCGCTGTTCCGGTCGTGGTTGCCGAGGACAAGGGTGACCGGCACCGGGCAGGCGTTCAGGAAGGCCTCGATGGCGGACAGGGTCGACGGGGTTTTTCCGGCTGGGGCGTGGATCAGGTCGCCGGCCACGACCAAGCGGGTGGCGGCAGTCCGGTCGATCAGCGCCGCCAGGCGACCGAGGTCGTGCTCGTTGTCGCCCTCCGGGACGGGCAGGCCTTTCGCCCGGAAGGTGGCGGATTTTCCCAAGTGAACGTCCGCCACGATCAGGGCGTGGGAGGAGGTCAGGGCGGCGGGGGCGTCGCTGAGCCAGAGGGGAGGAACTTCGGAAATCTGGAGCATGTGAAACGATTGTTTGAGGCGCGGATCAATCCAATCCGGATTCTCGATTGAGTAGCGTCAGCATGGCTTCCAAACGACTGTTGGCATCGCCTGCGGGGAGGGTGGCACTGAGTCGATCCGCCCAAAGCGGGAAAGCCAGCGGGGTGAGTCGCTCGGTTTCCATCAGCCGGAACGGGCGTTGGGAAATGGATGTCAATACTTGCTGAAGACGTTTGATTTCAAATTGCTTGCTGAGAATTTCCCGTTGAGACTGTAAAAGGAGTAGATTCCCGGAATCGTAGCGCTGGAAGACCTCGAAGAGCAGGGAGGTGGAAGTTTGAAGGTCTCGTTTCACCTTTTGGCGCCCGGGGAAGTCCGGGACGATCAGTCCGGCCACGCGGGCAATTTCCCGAAACTGCCTGCGAGCCAGTTCCGCGGTGTTCATGCAGGCTAAGAGGTTGTCCAAAAGATTGTTTGAATCGAATGCTTCGGTGAGTTTTGCGAGATCGAGGCTGAGTCCACGCCTTGCGGTGAGGCTGAATCCGTAGTCGTTCTGGGTGATGTGAATGGTTTCCCTGGAGCCCTGTCCGAGCCGCCAGGCGACCAGCGATCCGAGGCCTTCGTGGACGAGTCGGCCGGCCAGCGGGTAGAAAAACAGGTGCTCGCCCTCGCGGGTTCGGGTGAACTCGACCAGCAGGGTGTCGTCGGACGGCAGGGCGGACTTCGATCGCTGGATCGCCAGGATGGGTTCGAGGGCGAGCCGCTCGGCGCTGGCGGGTCCGGAGTCGTGGAGGCAACGGGAAATGGCGTGGGAGAGTTCGCTGGAAAGCGGCATTTTCCCGCCGTTCCAGATCGGGACGTGGCCGCGTTGGGATTTGGTGGCTTTCCGGACGCTGGCGGTTTGCTTGTGGAAGCGGACCAGTTCGAGGTGTCGGCCCCCGAAAATGAATGGTGAGCCGGGTTTCAGGCGGGTGATGAAGGACTCCTCGATGGTTCCAAGCCGTTTTCCGCCAAGGAATTGCACGGAAACCGAGCGGTCGCCAGTGATGGTGCCGATCGACAGGCGATGCTGCTGGATGAGTCTTTTGTCATCCAGTTTCAAACATTCGATTTCAAGGCGTGCCTTGTGATACTGCGGATAGTTTTTCAGGGCTTGGCCGCCGGTGGTGATGAAGCCCAGGGCCCAGTCCCATTCCTCGTCGCTGAGGTCGCAATAGGCTCGGCTGGTCTGGATTTCCTGGCGCAGGTCGGCAGGGCGGATTGGGGCTCCGATGATGCAGGTGACGAGGTGCTGGACGAGGACGTCGAGGGGCTTTGAGAGAGGCGTCCGCGATTCGATCTCGCCCCGCGCCAGGGCCTCGCGGGCGGCGTCGAACTCGATCAGCTCGAAGGCGTGGGTCGGCACGCAGAGGACGCGGGAGGGCTTTCCCGGCTGGTGGCCGGAGCGTCCGGCGCGCTGGGCGAGGCGGGCGACTCCCTTCGGCGAGCCGACTTGGATGACCTGATCGACCGGGGAAAAATCGACCCCGAGGTCCAGCGACGAGGTGCAGACCACGCAGCGCAGGCTGCCCTCGCGGAGCTGCTGCTCGACTTTTTCCCGCTCCTCGCGGTCGAGCGAGCCGTGGTGCATGGCGAGTTCGTCCTTCCAGGCGGGTCGGGCCTCGAGGAGTTCCTGAAACCAGAGCTCGGTCTGGGAGCGGGTGTTGGTGAAAAGCAGAGTGGTGTCGGCCGCTTCGATTGCCTTCGCCACGGGCTCGACGAGGCGGGTCCCGAGATGGCCGGCCCAAGGGAAGCGCTCGATTTCTTGCGGGATCAGGGTTTCGATGACGAGTTCCTTGTTCAGATCAGCCGAAATCATAGCCGATCCTGGAAACGCCGCGCCGAGCAGGGTTTCGCGGGCCTCGTCGAGGTTTCCGAGCGTGGCGGAAAGCCCCCAGATACGCAAGTCAGGGTGCCAGGCGCGGAGCCGGGCGAGGCAGAGCTCGGTCTGGACGCCGCGCTTCGTGCCGAGGAGTTCGTGCCATTCGTCGACGATGACCGTTTTCAGCCCAGCGATCTGATCGCGGAAATCAGCGTGGGTCAGCATCAGGGACAGCGATTCCGGGGTGGTGACGAGGCACCATGGGAGCTGCTTGCGAAGTCGGGCGCGCTGGGCCGAGGAGGTATCGCCAGTCCGTGCCTCGACCTTTAAATGCGGAGCCAGATGTTCGACTGGTTCACGCAGCGCCCTCAAGCTGTCTTGCGCGAGGGCTCGCAGGGGAGTGAGCCAGAGAACTTCGCAGGCTGGCGGGGTTTTCGGGTCGAGCGACTCGCGACGAAGCCTGTCAGCGAGCGGGCCGAGGAAAACGGCGAGTGTTTTCCCCTGACCGGTGGGAGCATGGAGGAGTCCGGACCGACCCTCGGTGTGGGCTTGCCAGGTTTCCTGTTGGAACTTGAACGCGTGCCAGCCTTTCACCTCGAAGAACGGGGCCAGGTAGGTTTCGTCTAGATTGGGCGATCGACTCAAATCGTGCTGAGCCTAGGCGTGATTTCCGAAGGCTCAAGGGCGGTGAGGAGCTTCGTTTTTTACAAAACAATTGGCTTCCGGCTTGGCTTTCTAACCGAACTGTCTCATGACGCTCGAAGGAATGGAGCGCACAGTGGATTGTCCCGATGACCGGGAGGCTTTCGAAAGCGCCGTTCCGGAAGCTGTTTCCCCTTAGGCATGAAGAGAAACCAATTCCTCGACTACGCGAAGGGGCTGTTGATCCTGCTGGTGACCATTGGTCACGCGATTCAATTTGTGGTTTACCAGAAAGGTGAGGGCTTCTGGGCGGATCCCGTTTTCAAGGCGATCTATGTCTTCCACATGCCCCTTTTCATGGGGATCAGCGGCTACCTGGCGTACTCGGGAATCCAGAGGCTGAGGTTTCTGGAATTCACTCTTGGGAAAGTGAAAACCTACCTGGTCCCGGTTCTCGCTTGGGCTGCGACCTATACCCTGGCGAAGTGCCTGATCGAGGGCTGGCCAGGCGCGTATGGACTGGCGGAGGGCTTGGCTGGCGAGTTCTTCGGCATCAACCTTTGGTTCATCTGGGTCCTGTTCGGATGCTTGATCCTGACGACCGCGATCAAGACGATCGGGCGGTGGTTCTGGATGATCTATGCGGTTTCCTCCCTCGCGGTTCTGCTTTTGCCGGAGGTGGGCAATCTCATCGTGCTTAAGTTCATGTATCCGTATTTCCAGGCCGGGTATGCACTGGCGCATTTCGGGACTGCGGGGATCATGCGTTTCAGGAAATGGATCGTCGGTGGCGCAGTGCTGCTCTCGGTCCTCGGCTACTCCCTCTGGACGAAGGAGACTTACATCTACATTTCTGGCATGAAGCTCTCCGACGGCAATCTGGCGAATGTCGGGCTGCGCTACCTGACCGGCTTTTCGGCGTCGGTTGTGGCTGTGTTCCTATTCAAGGCCATGCATGAACGCCTTGGCGGATTCCAGAGCGACCGGATCTCCTCCCTGGGTCGTGACTCCATCTTCATCTACATCATCCAGGTTTACGTCTTTGCCGTGCTCAGCCGGGTGGTGTCGAAGATCCATGGGCCCATCGGCAATTTCTGGCTCGGCTTTCTGGTGGCGCTGGTCATCGGAGTGGCGATCGCCCTGCTCTGTCTATTCGCTGGGCGGACGATGTCGCGGAGCCGGGTGCTGGCGGCGCTGTATTTCGGGAAATATCCCAGCAAACCCCGGCCTGACGCTGGGATTGTGAGCGATCATCGCGAAGCACCGATCGACAGGAAATGAGGAATGGTGCAGGCTGTTGCCAAAGGCCATCTGAAGAATCCGCAAGAATGAACACAGGGGTCATCAAGCCCGACTGAACCAGCGCCGAAGCAGCCGGGTGAGGTTGCCGAGGTAGAAGCTTTTTTTCACAGGATGGAAGATGCCGCGACGAAGCCAGGGGTAGGGCTGGGGTTGCCAATCGAGGGTTTTCAGGGCGGCGCAGTCCTGCACCGGGACGCCAAGATGGCTGAGGATCGAGGAGGTTCTGAGCTCGCAATAACGGTCGAGTTCGTAGAGTTCGTCAAAGCGTTCGTCGCAGATCAGATCGAGCGCGTTTCGCGAGAACTGGAGCACGGCCAGCGGGACGGCCCCACAGGCCGTGGCCTGCATTTCCGGGGGGAGCTTGGGGAGTTCCTTTTCGAACCAGTACCAGGAGTCGATGCCGTTCTGCGGTCGGGTGACATTGGAACAGACGAGTCCATCGTTGGGTTGCAGCAGGGAGTCGATGGGGACGTTGCAGACCACGTCCCATTCCATGAAGATCACGTGCTTGCTTTTGACCAGATCGCGGTTCGCGCGCCACCAGTCGCGGATGGAGCGATCGCAGTTCCGCCAGATCTCGTAGCGCTCCTCGCCGGAGAGTTTTTTCCCGATGCACTGGTGCTGGACAATGTGCGGATTCGCGGCCGTGAACTCGGCGAGGTGAGGGAGGCCGTTGCGTTCATTGGTGACCCAGACGAGTTCCGGGAGTTCACCGGAAGAACTGCGGGTATCCTTGGTCACGTTCGGGATCATTTTTGGTTGAAAATCATGCGGATGAACCGCTTCGGCCAGTGATCATGGTAGCTGGCTTTTACGGGATGGAATATGCCTCGGCGGAGCCAGGGGTAAGGCTGCTTTTCCCAGGACACGTGCTTCAAGGTCTCGGCTGAGTGGATTGGGAATCCGAGTTGCTGAAGCAGGGTCGGCGTCCGCAGTTCGCACATGATGTCCGCTTCGTAGAGACCGTCATGCGATTCCTCGCAGAGGGCGTCGAGGGCCGTTCGGGCTAACTGGAGAACTCCGAGCGGAACGATCCCGAGCGCTGACGCCTGCATTTCATCGGGTAGGCTCGGCACTTCCCTGAACCAGTACCAGGACTCCTCCGGGTTGTGCTGTCTCTTGATCCGGCTGCCCACCAAGCCTTCCTGCGGCGAAAAGATACCGTCGAGAGGGACATTGCAGAGCACATCCCACTCCAGGAAAACGACGTGCTGGCTCTTGACCAGGTGGCGGTTGGCTTTCCACCAGTTGCGGATGTGCCGGTCGCAGTTTCTCCAAATCCGGATCCTCTCGTCGCCACTGGCGTCCGGGCTGTCGCAGCGGTGCTGGATGACATGAGGATTGGTCGCCGTGAATTCCCGGCAATGCGGCAGGCCGGTTAGTACGGAGGTCATCCAGACGACCTCAAAGTGCGGCAGGAGGGGAACGGTTGGCGGTGAATCTTGCTGGTCCAATGAACTTGGCACAGGCTCGCGATATCGTTTCGGGTCTGTCGAGACTGGACTGGATCCTTCCGTCAAACAGGTCACTTTTTGAGATGGTCAACCCATTGTAGGTAACGATTCTTATTTGTTGACCTCATTTCCGGAACGTGGATCGTCGCGTTGTGACTTCCTTGAATTCTCCGACTGCGCCTCCGGACATCTCCGGTTGCGAAATCGTCGGGAATTCGAAGCTCATTTCTGCCCGTTCGAAGGATCGGATTGCATTGGTAACCGCGGCCCCGGAAGATGGGCCGTCAACCTTAGGCATGAAGATCCAGCGTAAAATCCGTCTCAAGGACGTCGCCGAATTGGCGGGCGTCGCCGTCAACACGGCATCGACCATCCTGAACCGCCGTCCGAACTCCTGGGCTTCCAAGGAAACCGAGGCCCGCGTCTTCAAGGCCGCCAACGAACTCGGCTACCGTCCAAGCAAGACCGCCCGCGCGCTGCAATCCGGCCGCTATCACTCGATCGGCCTGCTCATTCAGGACCTGACGAATCCCTTTTTCTCCACCCTGGCCGACGAGCTGGAAGCTGCCGTCGAGGAGCGCGGCTACGACCTGATCGTGGAAAACTGCCGCTCCAGCCTCGTGCGCGAGCGGCATCTATTCAACGACCTCTCCGACCTCGAAGTCGACGGCATGGTCGTCTGGCTGAGCGACAACTCGGCGTTCGAAAAGGATCTGGCCGATTCGTTCAAGGGGCCGCTGCCCTTCGTCGCCCTCGGCTGCGGCAGTTCCTCGCTGCCGATCCCCGTCGATTCCGTCGTCAGCAATTTCACCGAAGGCCTCCAGCAGGCGGTCGATGCGATGTTCGAACTCGGCCATCGCAACTATGCCTTCCTCAGCGCGCTCGCGGAAGGCCAGGCCGATGGCTCGCGCCCGGAGCTGATGACCCGCATGCTGGCGGAAAAAGGCGTGCCGGCCTCCTCGATCACCATCCTGCGTTCCAGCCACTCGCTCGATAGCGCCTGCGAAACGGTCACCACGTTCCTGAAGTCCGCCGGCAAGGACCGCCCAACCGCGCTCTTTGCCATCAACGACCTATCCGCCATGGGCGCGATGCGGGCCGCCATCGAATGCGGGCTTTCCGTGCCGAAGGATCTCTCAATCGTCGGCGTCGATGACGTGCCGCTGGCCTCCTACCTGCCGATCACCCTGTCCTCCATCCGCCAGCGCTACCGGAAGATCACCCGCGCCGCCGCTGACCTCCTGATTGCCCGCATCGAAGGCACGGTTGAGGATCCTTCGGTCCCCACTCAGATCATTTTCCCCACGCACTTCGTCGCCCGCGAGAGCGTTGGCCCTGCCGCGAACTGACTTTTTCCAGAACCAAAATCCATGTCCAACTCCAGCATCACGACCCGCTATCAACTGGCCCGCGAACAATACGCCGAACTCGGCGTCGACGTCGATCAGGCCATCGCCATTCTCAGCCAGATCCCTGTTTCGCTTCATTGCTGGCAAGGCGACGACGTCGGTGGTTTCGAGCGGACCGGCGAGGCGCTTGGAAATGGTCTGGCCGTGACCGGTAACTATCCCGGAAAGGCCACCAATCCCGAGCAGCTCCGCTCCGACCTCGACAAGGTGACCTCGCTGCTTCCCGGCACGCACCGCCTCAACCTCCACGCCTGCTACGGCGAGTTCGGTGGGAAGAAGGTCGATCGCGATGCCGTCGGCGTGGAGCATTTCCAGAACTGGATCGACTGGGCAAAGCAGAAGGGCATGGGCCTCGACTTCAACCCGACCTACTTCGCGCATCCGCTTTCCGACGATGGCTTCACGCTGTCCCACAAGGACGACGCCGTGCGGAAATTCTGGATCGAGCACGGCAAGCGCTGCCGTGAGATCGGCGCCGCCATGGGCAGCCAGCTGGGCAGCACCACCGTCACCAACTTCTGGATCCCCGACGGCTACAAGGACCTGCCCGCCGACCGCAAGGCCCCGCGCCAGCGCCTCACGGCCTCGCTCGATGAAATCTTCGAAAAGAAGATCGACCCTGCCGTCCACCTCGACGCCGTCGAGTGCAAGCTCTTCGGCATCGGCTCGGAAAGCTACGTCGTCGGCTCCCACGAGTTCTACCTCGGCTACGCCGTGACCCGCCAGAAGGTGCTCTGCCTTGATGCCGGTCACTTCCACCCGACCGAAGGCATCGCCGACAAGATTTCGTCGGTCATGCAGTGGCTGCCGCGCATCCTCCTCCACGTCTCCCGTGGCGTGCGTTGGGACAGCGACCACGTCGTCATCCTCAACGACGACCTCAACCAGATCGCCCAGGAACTGGTGCGCGGCGAGTTCGTCGGTCGCACCCACATCGGCCTCGACTTTTTCGACGCCAGCATCAACCGCATCGCGGCCTGGGTCATTGGCACCCGCGCGATGATCAAGGCCCTGCTCATCGCCCTGCTCGAACCGACCGACACGCTCCGCCAGATGGAAAACAACGGCGATTTCACCGGTCGCCTCGCCCTGCTCGAAGAGCTCAAGACCATGCCCTTCGGCGCGGTCTGGGACTACCACTGCGAAAAGATGGGCGTGCCCTCCGGCATGGCCTGGCTGGAAGAAGTCCGCAGCTACGAGCGCGACGTGCTTTCGAAGCGCTGATCTTGCGTGGCCGGAGCAGATCGACTAACAACCTGTCATGATCGATCTGCTCGTCCGCCTCTACGACCTGCCGCCCTCCGCCGACCTCTACCGTGAGGTCGCGGAAAAGGGCGTGACGCTGCGTCGCGCGCGGGCCTTCGAGCTTCACACCGTCGCGGCTTTTGCCGCCGAGCACTTTTCGCCGAAGTGGGTCAGTGAAGTCACCGTCGCCTTGTCACGCCAGCCGATCGCCTGCTTCATCGCCACGCGCGACAAGAAGATCCTCGGCTTCGCCTG
>JANOBS010000526.1:0-5519 GCA_031411755.1 Luteolibacter sp.
CCTCGGTTTCAAGGTCGCCACGCCGATTTTCGACGGCATCAAGGAAGCCATCATCTGGGACTTCATGTCGAAGGCCAAGAAGGTCGACGGCGTCAAGTATGTCGGCGACAACGGCGAACTCCGCGAGCGCAAGCCCGGCGAACCCGAAGGCCGCGGCTACACCTGGATCGGTGACGGCAAGGACGGCACCACCGGTGGCAAGTCGACCCTCTATGATGGTCGCACCGGCGAGCCTTACCACAACCCGGTCGTGGTCGGCATGATCTACATGCTCAAGCTCGGCCACTTGGTCGCCGACAAGATCCACGCCCGTGCCGTTGGTCCATACTCCCTCGTCACCCAGCAGCCGCTCGGTGGCAAGGCCCAGTACGGTGGCCAGCGCTTCGGGGAAATGGAAGTGTGGGCGCTCGAAGCATACGGCGCCGCCTATACCCTTCAGGAACTGCTCACCGTCAAGTCCGACGACGTGCAGGGCCGCACCCGGATCTACGAAGCGATCGTCAAGGGCGACAACAACCTTGAGGCGGGAACGCCCGAGTCGTTCAACGTTCTGATCAAGGAAATGCAGTCGCTCGGACTCGATGTCCGGCCTGGCCGACGCGGATCCACCCACGGCTCCGGCATCACCGGCAGCGTGGATGATTTCTCGCTGGATGATCTTACCCTGTAATTGAGACGCGAACCCCAACTGAACAGCCAACCACCTATCACACATGAGTGTTGACACCAATCTTCGCGAACTCTTTGGCGTGGACGAGCGCCCCGAGGCCTTCGACCAAGTTTCCATCACCGTGGCGTCTCCCGACGTCATCCGCGGATGGTCCAAGGGAGAAGTCAAAAACCCGGAAACGATCAATTACCGGACCTTCAAGCCTGAAAAGGGCGGTCTCTTCTGCGAGCGGATCTTCGGACCGACCCGTGACTGGGAATGCGCCTGCGGCAAATACAAGCGGATCAAGCACAAGGGCGTCGTCTGCGACCGCTGCGGCGTTGAAGTGACCCTGTCCCGCGTCCGTCGCGAGCGCATGGGCCACATCGAGCTCGCCGTTCCGGTTTCCCACATCTGGTTCTACAAGTGCATGCCTTCCCGCATCGGCCTCGTGCTCGACATGAGCGCCCGCCAGCTGGAGCGTGTGATTTACTATGAGGACTACATTGTCACCGAGCCCGGCAACACCCCGCTCGAGCGTGGACAGCTCCTCACCGAAACCGAACTCCGTGAAGCGGAAGATGCCTACGGTGAAGAGACCTTCCGCGCCGGAATGGGTGCCGAAGCGGTGATGGACCTGCTCAAGCAGATCGACCTCGCCGACCTCGCCATCAAGCTCGAACAGGAGCTCGAAACCACCCGCTCGAAGCAGAACAAGAAGAAGCTCTCGAAGCGTCTCAAGATCACCCAGGGATTCGCCGGCTCCAAGTCGCGTCCCGAATGGATGATTCAGACCGTTCTCCCTGTGATCCCGCCGGACCTGCGTCCGCTGGTGCCACTCGAAGGCGGCCGTTTCGCCACTTCCGACCTCAACGACCTCTATCGTCGCGTCATCAACCGCAACAACCGTCTGAAGAACCTTCTTCAGCTCAAGACTCCTGAAGTCATCATCCGCAACGAAAGGCGGATGCTCCAGGAAGCGGTCGATGCGCTCTTCGACAACGGTCGTCACGGCCGCGCCGTCACGGGTGCAGGCAACCGTCCGCTCAAGTCCCTCAGCGACATGCTCAAGGGCAAGGGTGGCCGTTTCCGTCAGAACCTTCTCGGCAAGCGCGTCGACTACTCCGGTCGTTCCGTCATCGTCATCGGACCCGATCTCAAGCTCCACCAGTGTGGTCTTCCCAAGAAGATGGCGCTGACCTTGTTCGAGCCCTTCATCATCCGCCGCCTCAAGGAGCTTGGCTACTGCCACACCGTGCGTTCGGCCAAGAAGATGATCGACCGCAAGACGCCGGAAGTCTGGGACATCCTCGCCGAAGTGACCAAGGGTCACCCGGTGATGCTGAACCGCGCGCCGACGCTCCACCGCCTCTCGATCCAGGCCTTCGAGCCGAAGCTCATCGAAGGCGAGGCCATCCGCGTTCACCCGCTCGTCTGTACCGCCTACAACGCGGACTTCGACGGTGACCAGATGGCCGTGCACGTGCCGCTCTCGGTGGAAGCCCAGATCGAAGCGCGTCAGTTGATGCTTGCTCCGAACAACATCTTCTCGCCCGCTTCCGGACGTCCGATCACGGTTCCTTCGCAGGACATCATTCTCGGTTCCTACTACCTGAGCTGGGCGCCGATCCGGACCCAGAAGGACCGCGAAAAGCAGGAGCGCCTCCCGCTGTTCGAGAACTCCTCGGAAGTCGAGTTCGCGATCGCCTCGCGCAAGGTGGCCTATCACCAGTGGATCCGCATCCGGAACCCCGACTACCAGAAGGACACGGTTTACGGTGACAAGGACATCAAGATCCTCGAAACCACTCCGGGCCGCGTTCGTTTCAACGAAATCTGGCCGGAAGGTCTCGGCTTCTTCAACAAGAACGTGACCAAGAAGGCGATGGGTGACATCATCTGGCGCTGCTATCAGGTCTCCGGAAAGAAGAAGACCGTCGAAACCCTCGACGAGCTCAAGAGCCTCGGCTTCAAGGAAGCTTCCCGCTCCGGTGCCTCGATCGGTATCGTCGACATGGTCATCCCGGAAGAAAAGCCGGAGATCATCGCGAAGGCCTACGAGGAAGTCGACAAGGTGACCAAGCAGTATCGCAACGGTGTCATCACCGACGGAGAGCGCTACCAGAAGGTCGTCGACATCTGGACCCAGGCCACCGACGCCATCGCCAACAAGCTTTACAGCAAATTGGAACACAACGAAGGACGCGGCCTCAGCCCGCTCTTCATGATGGTCGACTCCGGTGCCCGTGGTAACAAGTCGCAGATCAAGCAGCTCGGCGGCATGCGCGGACTGATGGCCAAGCCCTCCGGCGAAATCATCGAACGTCCGATCATCTCGAACTTCCGCGAAGGTCTGTCGGTGCTCGAATACTTCATCTCGACCCACGGTGCCCGCAAGGGACTTTCCGACACCGCCCTGAAGACCGCTGACTCGGGTTACATGACCCGCAAGCTGGTCGACGTGGCGCAGGACGTGATCGTCACCAAGATCGACTGCGGCACTGCCAACGGCATTGTCGTCCGTGCGATCTTCGACGGGGATGAGGAATCCGCCTCACTTGCCTTGCGCATTTACGGTCGTGTTTCCTGTGAGCAGGTCAAGGACCCGATCACCGGTGAGATCCTCGTCAAGGTCGACGATGAGATCACCGAGAAGCAGGCCATCGCCATCGAGCGCATCGGCTACGAGCAGCTCAAGATCCGCTCCGTCCTCACCTGTGAGTCCGAGCGCGGTTGTTGCGCCCTTTGCTACGGTCTGAACCTTGCCACCGGGAAGACGGTGAAGATCGGCGAAGCGGTCGGCATCATCGCCGCCCAGTCGATCGGCGAGCCCGGTACGCAGCTCACCATGCGTACCTTCCACGTCGGTGGTGTGGCCGCAGCCACGTTCAAGCAGCCGGTCATCAAGGCAAAGAACGGCGGTCGCGTGGTTTACAAGGAACTCCGCATTGTCCAGTCCGCCGATGGCAACTGGGTCGTTCTCAACAAGAACGGTTCGCTCTCGGTCCGCGACAAGGAAGGCCTCGAACTCGAGTCCCACAACATCGTCATCGGTACGGTCATCACCATCAAGGATGGCGACGACGTTAAGAAGGGTGATGAAATTGGAAAGTGGGATCCCTACAACGTGCCGATTCTTTCCGAAAAGGGTGGTCGCGTGGAGTTCCGGGACATGATCTCTGGCATCACCGTCCAGTCGGAGACCGACAAGGAAACCGGCAAGAAGGGCATGATGGTCACGGACCACAAGGAAGACCTTCACCCGCAGGTGGTCATCTTCGACGAGAAGACCAAGGAGGTGAAAGCCTCCTACTCCATTCCGGTCGGTGCCCACCTTTCCGTCAAGGAAGGCGACATCATCACCGGCGGCACGCTCATCGCCAAGACGCCCCGCAAGGTGGCCCGAACGAAGGACATCACCGGTGGTCTTCCTCGCGTCGCCGAGCTCTTCGAAGCCCGGAAGCCGAAGGATGCCTGCGTCATCGCGAAAATTGACGGGATTGTATCCTTCGGTGGTAACGTTAGGGGCAAGAAGAAGATTCTAATTACAGCATCGTCAAAAAGCACCCAATCGGATGTCAAAATCAGAGATTTGAAGGATAAAGTTGGTGAGCTGCAGTCTCGCCTTACTGGGGATCCTAAGATCGATAAAGATACTTTCAAATCCATCGATTCCTACGAAAAGGAGATCTTGGACCTACAGTCAGGCAGTGGCGAAGCCATCGATCATTTGGTGCCAATGGGCAAACATATCGTGGTTACCGAGGGAGACATGGTCCAACGCGGCGACCAGATCACGGAAGGACCGGTTTCTCCGGAAGACCTTCTCGAGGCTTGCGGTGCCCAGGAACTCCAGGAGCACCTGGTCAACGAAGTGCAGTCCGTTTACCGCGTCCAAGGCGTGGAAATCAACGACAAGCACATCGAGATCATCATCCGTCAGATGCTCCGCAAGGTGAAGATCACCGACCCGGGCGATGCCGACCACCTGCTCTGGGGCGACCAGATCGACCGCACGAACTTCAAGAAGATCAATGCGGCCATCCTCGCCAACGGCGGCAAGCCGGCCGAAGCCGAACCGGTGCTGCTCGGCATCACCAAGGCCTCGCTCGAAACCGATTCGTTCATCTCCGCGGCGTCCTTCCAGGACACCACCCGCGTGCTGACCGAAGCGGCCACCCTCGGCAAGGTCGACTACCTGACGGGCTTCAAGGAGAACGTCATCATGGGTCACCTCATCCCCGCTGGATCCGGATTCGATTGCCACCGCGAGGTGGAGCTCGAGTTCACCGTCGAGGAGCCGGAGCCGATCTTCGTCGAGCCGGAAACGATCGACGACGAAGGCGCGCTCACCGCCTGATCCGATTCAGATTCACAAAAGCCCGGTCACCGAAAGGTGGCCGGGCTTTTTTGTTGGTGGAGAAATCCCGATCAGGGGAACGCTCTCAGGACGCCGGAATCCTATTCGCGATTACCTCTAACGGAATGAACGCCGCAGAACGGCCAACGCCCTGGAAACAAGCCCTTGGTGCCTCTGCTGGCCACTTGCGACCGAGGCCGTCACACGCGCATTGAAACTGGCGATTCGGTCGCTCATTTCTTCAAACGAAACAAGGGAAAGAAGCTCCCTTTGCGTTGAGACCAGTTGCATGAGCCCGTCAGAGTCTTGGATCCGGTCGAGGATCTCGGCAGGTTCGAGGTAAAGGCTGTCAATGAACGCATCCTTGTGGATCCACTTGCTGGCCATGGGGTCGCCGGCATAGACCGGAACGCTTCCCACATAAATCGAATCAAATATCTTTTCGGTCAAATAGCCGGTCGTGGAGGAGTACTCGAAGCAGAGATGGTGTGAAAACCGGGAGATGAACTC
>JANOBS010000527.1:0-2129 GCA_031411755.1 Luteolibacter sp.
TCTGAGCCGCGTCAAGGAACCGCCGGCGCCGTTCTTCCAGACACAAAGGGACAGACACAAAGGGACAGACACAAAGGGACAGACACAAAGGGACAGACACAAAGGGACAGACACAAAGGGACAGACACAAAGGGACAGACAAAATGCAGGAAAGCGGCTTGCCTGTTTGGCTTCGCTTCTTAGAGTCGGGACATGAGGCGCTCACGCTGGCTTGCTCCCTGGAAGGACTCTGCCGACAAACCAGCCATCTACCACTGCCTGTCCCGCGTGGTGGACCGGCGATTCGTCCTTGGCGATGAAGAGCGTGAGCAGTTCCGCAAGTTCATGCGCATGCAGGAGAACTTCTCCGGCTGTCGCGTGCTTTCGTACTGCCTCATGTCCAATCATTTCCATATTCTTGTGGAAGTCCCGCCGATACCGGAAGAGGGGATCTCTGACGAACTCCTCCTCAAACGCCTCGGCGCCATCCAATCCTCCGCCCTCGTTGCCAGCGTCGCCTTGGAACTCCAGCAGGCGCGGCAGGCCGGAAACGACGCGCTGGCTGCGGAGATCCATGCCCGCCACACCTACCGCATGCACTCCCTCAGCGAGTTCATGAAAACCCTCCTCCAGCGCTTCACCCGCTGGTTCAACCGCACCCATGAGCGCAGCGGCACCCTCTGGGAACAGCGCTACAAAAGCGTCATCGTCGAAAGCGGCACCGCCGCCCGCACCATGGCCGCCTACATCGACCTCAATCCAGTTAGGGCAGGCATGGTCAAAGACCCCGCCGACTACCGCTGGAGCAGCTATGGGGAAGCGATAGGTGGTGGAATCAAGGGTAACGGCAAGAAGGCTCGCGAAGGCCTCGTCCGCGCCTGTCTCAGTCATCGCGGCGCAGGATTCGAGTCCGAAAAATGGAAGGACGCTGCCAAAATTTACCGGCAAATGATGGGCCTCGCCCTTCAGAGAAAAAGCGGTCGCGCCGACCTAACAACCGCCCGCCACACCCTCAAAGCCAAGGTCAAGGGCGAGCTGAAAGCCACCGATCAGGACAACGGCACCGTCCTGCCCGAACTCGGCCTCAGCTCCATGCTGCGCTGCCGCATCCGTTACTTCAGCGACGGCGCCGTCATCGGCAGCAAAGCCTTTGTCAACGAAGTCTTTAACGCCTCACGCGAACGCTTCACGTCAAAGCGTCAAGACGGAGCGCGGAAAATGAAAGGCAGGGCCGCCCCCGCCGCCAAGACCCTCTGGACCGTCCGCGACCTCCGAACGGGAATCACCTGAGGTCGAATCGGCCATGACGTATTGGCATGATGCATCGGTGACCAGGATCAATCCACCTTGATCATAACCGCGCCGGAGACCATTTCGTCGACGAGCCAGCGATCGCCGATGCGTTTGGCGGCGCTGGGTTTTCCATTGAGGGTGACTCCCTTGGACGAGGTGGTGGCAGGCAGGTCGAGCTTGGCGGTCATGCCCTTGGGCAGGGTCAGTTTCATTTCGAAGGAAGTTCCGTTCTTCCATTCGACTTCGATGGGACCGGATGGGGTGGGGACCTTGCCTTTGGCAGAGGTGAGGGTGCCAGTTTGTGGTCGGATCCGTGCCTGCTTCCAGCCGGGAGTGAGGGGCTCTGCTCCGAGGACGAAGCGCGGCAGGAGATTGGCCGGGGCGGCCCCCCAGGCGTGATTCCAGTCCTGGTTCGGTTTGTATTTCTGATCCCAGGCTTCCCAGGTGATGGTGGTGCCGCTTTCGACCATGTGCCGCCAACTCCGGTCGCCGGGCGCGACCATCAGGCGGAGGGCGGCATCGGCCTGACCGTTTTCGAACAAGCCTTCTAACAGATATTGGGCGGCATACACCGAACAGGCCATCCCGCGCCCCGCCAGCCATTTTGCAACAGCGGGACGGGATGCTTCAGGTGCCAGGCCGAATGCCAGAGCAAACAGGCTCGCATGTTGCGAGGCATGATCGGTGCCCGCTCCATCACGAAACACCGAGCGCGCGGGATCAAACATCGATTTCTGATAGACCGCGAGTTCCTTCGCATATCGTTCGCCGAAGTCAGCCGCATCGCGCCGGTTGCCAACCGCTTCCGCCAGGTCTTTCATTTGATTGAGAGCCGCGAGATGAAAGGCATTCACCAC
>JANOBS010000528.1:0-3246 GCA_031411755.1 Luteolibacter sp.
TTCAGCGCCCAGGAGGATTCAGCGAACCGAACTCCGATGAAAGCATCGCCCCCCTTTCTACGAATCAAGGCCCCAGCCATTCCATGAAAGCCCAAGTTGCTCTTGCACTCCTGATCGCCGCCCTGTCCTCCGCTAAAGACGATCCGACCCGTGATCCCGCGCGCCCCCTGGCTGCGAACAAGGCCTTTGCACCCAAGGTCACGGCCTCACGCATGGTGGTTCCAGACGGATTCCGAACCCAGGTCATCGCTTCGGAACCCGACATCGTCCAACCGATCGCCTACACCCTCGACGACCGCGGACGGCTCTGGGTCCTCGAGAACACCAACTACCCCAACTGTCCCGGCGAGGCGAAGGACCGCATCGTGGTGTTGGAAGACGCGGACGGAAACGGAACTTTCGAGAAACGGTCCGTGTTTCTCGACAAGGTCACGTTCAGCAGCGGACTGGCGGTGGGATTTGGAGGCGTCTGGCTGGGATCGCCGCCCAACCTGCTTTTCATCCCCGACAAGGATGGCGACGCCCACTCTGACGGACCACCCCAAGTGGTACTCGACGGCTGGGGCGCGGAAGACACCCATGAAACTCTGAACAACCTCACGTGGGGGCCGGATGGCTGGCTTTACGGCACTCATGGAATCTTCACCAACTCCCGGGTCGGCCCGCCGGGTTCACCTGATGCGGCGAGGATCGCGCTGAATGCCGGGGTCTGGAGATATCACCCGGTCAGGAAGGTGTTCGAGCGCTGGTGCGAAGGCGTCAGCAACCAATGGGGCCTGGATTGGAACGATCATGGCGAAGCCTTCTTCGCCGCCTGCGTGGTCCCCCACATGTGGCACGCCATCGAAGGCGCGCACTACACCCGCCAGGCGGGATCGCATTTCAATCCCCACGTTTACGAGGACATCCAGACCATCGCCTGGGGTCGCTACGAAAAGGCCGGCTACTGCGGAGCCATGGTCTACCTGGGAGGGGCCTTCCCTGCCGAATGGCGTGACAATTTCCTCTTCAATGACGTGCACATGAACAAGCTGCGCTGCGAGACCTTCAGCCGTGAGGGCTCCGGCTACCGCAGCGTTCGAAAGACGGACTTTCTAACAAGTCCGGACGCGTGGTTCCGTGGGTTGTCGCCGCAGTATGGCCCGGATGGAGGAGTCTTCCTGTCCGACTGGTATGACAAGGTTCCCTGCCATCAGCAGCGTGCGTTCACCGATCGCTCCAACGGCCGAATCTACAAGATCGTCAACGATCAGGTGAAGCCCCGCACGGTCGATCTGGCCAAGTCCAGCAATCTCGAACTCGTCAGGATGCAGCTCGACCCCAACGACTGGCATGTCCGCCATGCACGCAGGTTGTTGCAGGAGCGTGGAGCGGATCCGGAGACCACCGCCGCGCTGGAAAAGATCCTCCTCGAGAATCCGGACGACACCCGCCAGCTGCGGGCCTTGTGGGCCCTGCACAGCCAAGGGGCTTTGAGCGAGGCCACCGCGATGAAGGCGCTGGACGCGTCCTCGGAGTTTGTCCGCGGATGGACGGTCACCTGCCTTTCCGAGCAGGGAAAGCCATCGAACGCCGCGCTCGTCCGGTTTCATGAACTCGCCAAGCGTGATCCCTCCCCGTCAGTCAGGCTCCGACTCGCCTCCGCCGTCCAGAAACTGCCGGTCGGTGACCGCTGGCCGATCCTGTCCGCACTCGCCGCCCATGACGAGGACGTCAACGATCACAATCTTCCGCTGATGAACTGGTATGCCGCCGAGGCAGCGGTGGCGGCGGATCCTGTCCGCGGGGTGGAGCTTTTCAAATCGACCCGACAGCCGCGGCTCCACGAATTCATCGCCCGACGCGTTCTCAGCGCCTCGTTGGCAGACGAGTCGAAATCCACCGCTGCAATGGGAGCGCTTTCCTCGGCCTTGGCAGAAGCGGATTCGCCGACCCGCATCGTGGCCCTGCGTGGGATGCTCACCGCCTCCAAGGGGCGGACGAGTTTACCGGAACCTGATGGATGGTCGGTGACCTACAGCAAGCTGATGACGGATTCGAATCCGGAAGTCCAGCAACGTGCCCGGGCTCTGGCGCTGCTCTTTGGCAGCAGTTCCGCGCTCGATCAAATCCGCTCGACGCTCAAGGACCGCTCGGCTCCTGAAGGCTCCCGTCGCAGGGCGATGGAAGCACTTGTCGCTCGCCGTGATCTCACGTCGCTTGAGCCCATTCTCGAACTTTCCCACCAACCCGGGCCACTGCGGATCGATGCGATCCGGGCGCTTGCCGGCCTCGATGATCCACGCATCCGAGTGAGCCTGATCGCGGCTTACCCGGCCCTATCGAGCGAGGAGAAATCCGCTGCTCTCAGCACCATGGTCGCCCGCCCCTCCAGCATCGAAGCCCTCATTGCGGCGTTCGATTCAAAGGCGATTCCACTCAAGGACCTCACCGCCCCGATCGCCCGGATGATACAGGGAGTTCATCGCGAGGATTTCGACCGCTGGCTGGCGAAGAACTTCGGTTCCTTGAATCCATCCGACGCGGATCGCCGCGCGGACATCGAGCGCTATCGAAAGTTCCTGGGAACGGATTCCATCCTCAGCGCGGATGTGAAGAACGGCCGCGCGGTCTTTCAGCGCACCTGCTCAGCGTGCCACACGATTTTCGCTGAAGGCGGGCACATCGGCCCCGAGCTTCCCGGGAGTTTCACCGACACCGACTACCTGCTTCAGAACATCATCGATCCGAATGCGGTCATCGGCCGCGACTACCAGCAGACCTTCATCACCACGAAGGAGGGCAATCTCCTCGCGGGGGTGGTCACGGCTGAGGATGATCGCACGGTCACCTTGAAAACCCTCGCCGCCACCGCGACCCTGTCGAAGGACACCATTTCAAAACGTGAGCTCAGTTCCCAGTCGATGATGCCGGTCGGACTGCTCAACGCGCTTGAGGAACCGGAAGTCAGGGACTTGTTCCTCTACCTGCGCCAGTCAAAGGCACCTTGATCACGGCTCCGATGCCGGGTCTTGCCGCAGGTTGCCGAAAGTGGCTTCATTTCGCGCGACCCATCTCGTCATGTCCACCAGCCCACCCTATCACCTCATCACTCCCGACGATCTCCATTGGCGGCCATCGAACCTGATGAAGATCCCTATTGCCGACTTCCTCGAACGGTCCGGCAGCGAGATGATGGGAGCCCGTCTGTGGAGGATGCCGCCACACAGCGCGAACACCCTCCACAAGCACATCCGCGCGGAGGAG
>JANOBS010000529.1:0-1276 GCA_031411755.1 Luteolibacter sp.
CGTCAGCACCTGCGCTGGCGTGGCCGAAGTCGCGACATCGTAGTCCTTCGGATCGCGGCCCAGCAGCTTATCGCGCACGCAGCCACCGGCCAACAGCGCCTCGTGACCGGCATCGGTCAGGCGACGGGCGACTTCAACAGCAGCGGAGCGGGGCACAGGGGGAGGAGAAAGTTCCAAGGGCCAAGTGCCAAGTTCCAACGGAAGAAAATGAGCCAAAGGCTCGCGATCGTTCATCTTCGTTGGAACTTGCTAGTTGGAACTTGGAACTTTCCACTCCCCCCATGATTCGGATTCGCGGGGCGAGGCAGCACAACCTGCGGAATGTGGATGTGGACATTCCGCGCGGGAAACTCGTGGTCATCACCGGCCCCAGCGGATCGGGGAAATCGTCGCTCGCCTTTCACACGCTCTACGCGGAGGGCCAGCGGCGTTATGTGGAGTCGCTTTCGGCCTACGCGCGACAGTTCCTCGACCAGTTGGAAAAGCCGGACGTCGATTCGATCGAGGGACTCAGCCCGGCCATCGCGATCGAGCAGCGAAACGGCGGATTGAACCCGCGCTCGACCGTCGCCACCGCCACCGAGATCTACGATTATCTCCGCGTCCTCTGGGCGGCGGCTGGCATCCCGCACGATCCGGCCACCGGGGAAAAGCTCCAGCGGATGACCTCGGCGGACATCGTCAGCGCCCTGCTCGCCCAGCCCGAAGGCACGAAGATCGTGCTGCTGGCCCCGGTGCCGGTCGAGGAGGCCTCGGAACCGGAGCGTTTGCTCGGCGATCTCCAACGGCAAGGCTACGTCCGCGTCCGCCTCGATGGCGAGGTGCTCGACATTGAAGAAGCCGCCGCGAAATGGCCGGAAAAGCTGACCTCGATCGAAATCGTGGTGGACCGCTTCGTCGTCCGGCCCGGCAGCGAGGCAAGATTGGCGGACTCGGTGGAGACCGCCCTGAAGCTCTGCGGAAATGAAGCGCGCGCCTCGATCCAGACGCCGGATGGGGACTCCTGGCGCGATCTTTCCTTCCAGACCAGCTACCGGAATCCGACTACCGGAGCGATCCTTGAGGAACTCTCGCCACGACACTTTTCCTTCAACTCGCATCTCGGAGCCTGCGAGTCCTGCGAAGGGCTTGGCACCGAATCGTTCTGCGATCCGGCCTTGTTGATCGGTGATCCATTGAAACCCCTCGGATCCGGCATCAAGGGCTGGTGGAAGGATGGCTCGCCCCGCCACGGCCAGTGGAAGCGCGAAGTTGAGGCGCTCACGCGGATGTTTTC
>JANOBS010000530.1:0-1188 GCA_031411755.1 Luteolibacter sp.
CCACGCTGACCTGCACCTCGCACTGCGCGGCCAGTTCGGCCGGATGGGCGCAGGCCACGCCGCCCTCGGCCGCGAACGCCTGTGCCGCATCGGCCCGCACGTCGCACACATGCACCTGGTGGCCCGCGCGGCGCAGCGATGACGCCATGCCCCGTCCCATGGCGCCGAGGCCGATCACGCCGATCTTCCGGCCGAGGTCCTGGGGCACGCTGCGCGGGTCGCCCCGGGTGTCGCTCCCGATGTCTTCCTGGGTGTCGTTCCGGCTCACCACCACTGCGGATCCCGCGCTGGTCGCATTCATTTCCACTCCAGAGCGGGCCGCGCGCTGGGCGGAGCTGGCCAAGCTTCAACAGGCTTACAACGCGATTCCAGGCACGATGATTCCGTCGATCGTCGAGCGCGCCGACAAGGCCCGCCGCGACACACGCGTGTTCATTCGCGGCAACCGCATGACGAAGGAGAAGCCGGTGCAGGCGGGCATTCCGGAAATCGTCAAGCCGCCGCAAAAGGATGGCCCCTTGAACCGCATCGATCTCGCGCATTGGCTAACCGGTGAAACGAATCCGCTCGCCGCCCGCGTGCTGGCGAACCGCTTGTGGGCGGAGTTGTTCGGCATCGGGATCGTCGAGACTCTGGAGGACTTCGGCACTTCCGGCGCGCTGCCGAGCAATCAGCCGCTGCTCGACCATCTGGCACTCCGGCTTTCGAAGGATCATCACTGGCAGCTCAAGCCCTTCCTCCGGGAAGTCGTGCTGTCCGCCGCCTATCGTCAGGCCGATGCCGCGAGCCCGGCGTTGTTGGTGAAGGATCCGAAGAACCGACTGTTCGCGCGTGGTCCGCGCCAGCGTCTGACGGCGGAGATGGTGCGCGATCAGGCGCTGCTGGTGTCCGGGTTGCTTTCGAAAAAGCAGTTCGGTCCGCCCGTGTATCCGCCACAGCCTGAGGGCATCTGGAAGTCGGTTTACAACGGCGCGAAATGGACCACGTCGACCGGTGAGGATCGCTACCGGCGCGGCGTTTACACCTACTCGAAGCGCACCAGCGGCTACCCGGCCTTCCTGATGTTCGATGCGCCGACCCGCGATGTCTGCACCGCCCGACGCATCACGACGAACACGCCGCTGCAGGCATTGGTGACGTTGAATGATCCGGCGCACATGGAATTCGCCAAGGCCTTCGCGAGGATCA
>JANOBS010000531.1:0-60032 GCA_031411755.1 Luteolibacter sp.
CTTTGGCCTGGGCATTCACCAGCGTGAGCAGATCCTGATTGCGCTCCTCCTTCACGCGCTCGGGCAATTGAATGTCGTCCGGCATGTCGGCGGCAGGGGTGCCGCGGCGCTTGCTGTAGCGGAAGATGAAGGCGTTATCGAACTCCGCACGGCGCACCACTTCCTTCGTCATCGCGTAGTCCTCCTCAGTCTCGCCAGGGAAGCCGACGATGACATCCGTGGTGATGGCCAGGTCTGGACGGGCAGCGCGCATCTTGTCGCAAATTTCCAAAAACCGCTCCGGCGAGTAGGGCCGGTGCATCGCCTTGAGAATACGCGCACTGCCGCTCTGGAGCGGCAGGTGGATGTGCGAGCACAGTTTCGGCAGCCGTCGGAAGGCCTCGATAAGGTCGTCGCGATAGCCGATCGGATGCGGTGAGGTGAAACGGATGCGGTCGATCCCTTCGACCTCGTGAACGGCCTCAAGCAACTGAACGAAGGGCGATTTTCCATCCACCTTCGGAAACTCGGTGCGGCCGTAAAGATTCACGATCTGGCCGAGCAGCGTGACCTCGCGCACGCCGCGATCGGCAAGGCGCTTCACTTCGTTGACGATGTCCTCGATCGGACGGCCGCGCTCTTTTCCGCGGGTATCCGGGACAATGCAGAACGAGCAGCGCATGTTGCAGCCCTGCATGATCGAGACGAAAGACGTCGCCTCGAGGCCCTTCGGCGTGTGGTCGCGGATGGTGTTCTGCGAACCTTCCTCCTCGGCGGTGTCGCAGACGTTCTGGCCGACGAGCGACCAGGTGGGATCATCCATGCGCGCTTCGAGCCGACGCTTGAGGATGCCGTCCACGTATTCGAAGACCTTGTGATACTTCTGGGTGCCGACGACCACATCGAGGTGCGGGATCGTTTCGAAAAGTTCCTCGCCTCGCGACTGGGCCATGCAGCCCATGAAGCCATAGACCACGTGCGAGCGGTCGCGACGGTAGGCACCAATGTTCCGCATTTTCCCGATGGCCTTCTGCTCGGCCTGATCGCGCACCGAGCAGGTGTTGATCAGAATGGCATCAGCCTCGGTTTCGTCGGGCGTGACCGTGTAGCCGCCGTTGATGAACATCTGCGAGACCTGTTCGGAATCACGTTCGTTCATCTGGCAGCCGTACGTGCGGATGTGAACCTTGGGCATTGGAGTGGAAGACCGAAGGGTGACTCCGGGCGGCGGACGCTACCGGGCCGGATGACGGGTTTCAAGGCAGGAGAGGGAAATGACGAATGACGAAACCGGAATGACGAAATGAAGCGGGTCCCTTGCAGATCGGGCGTTTTGCGTTATGGAAGGCGGACCATGCGACTCCTTGCCCTGCTCTCGCTCGCCCTGCTGCCGTCCTGCGCCCGCCTCGCGGTGCCCGGAAATGCCCCTGTCGTGGGTGATTCGACCGCGGCCAGCCGTCTGCTTTCCCACTCCGCGAAGGCCAGCGGCGATCCGTGGTCGAAGTATCGGCAGGTCGAGGTTTCCTATTCGGGTGAATGGTCGGGCATCGCGAAGAAGGTCCAGCCGGTGCTGGTGGACCCGAATTTCAGGAAATCATCCGTCGAGCTTTACGAGCCCCGCAGCTCCCGCGTGAGGCAGGTCCACACCGGTCCAGGAGGGACGAAGGTGGTGCTGCGGACGCCCAAATCCACCAAGGTGAGCTATGGTGGAATCGAGAGCCGGGACTCCGAAGTGAAGGCTGCCTCGGCACTGGTCGCAGATGCTTACACCGCCTTTCTCTTCGGTCCCTCCTACCTGAAAACCCGCGCCAGCTCGCTTGGCGTGGTGGCTCCTCGAACGGTCGGCGACGAAGTGTGTGATGGCGTGCAGGGAACCTTGAAGCCCGGAATCGGTGAGTCGGACGTGGATCATTTCATCGTCTGGATCGGTCGCGACTCCGGACTGATGAAGCAGTTTCAATTCACCATCGACGGACTCGCCAGCACCAAGGGCGCGGACGTCGAGGTTACCTTCTCCGAGCACTGGAAGGATAGCGACGGCACGATCTGGCCACGCCATTTCGTCGAGCACATCGTCCGGCCGATCCCGGTGAAGGCCCACGACTGGCGGATGCTTTCATTGAAGAGCAGTCGCTGATTCGAATTTCGAATTTCGAACTTCGAATTTTCTTCAAGGCAGGATCATGAAGATCGCGCCCTGGCTGGCCCAGTTGGCGACCTTCACCGGCACCCAGCGGCGCTCGTAGCTGGAGCCCCAGGAATCGCTGACGACGAGCTCGTTGGTGGCTTCGTTGTAGCCGATGATCATGCACATGTGGTTGTTCTCGTCCGGCTTCTCCTTGCCGCTGATCTCCTCGGCTTTGGTGGCGATCTCCTTGGCATAGGCTGGCCAGTCGGTGACCTTCTTGCGATTGGCCGTGTTTTCGTTGGCGGTCTTGTTGTAGTCCTCCACCGACTTCATCGCCCACATCACCGGGATGCCTTCGTCGATGTAGCGCTTCACGTCCCGGATTCGGAGGTCCCTGACGTTCTCGTCCTTGGTGCGTCGACCCTTGCGGTAGACAGTGGAGCGGACGCTTTCGAGCAGCCTGTCGATCGAGGTGCCGCCGCCCACAGCGGTGCCGCCGATCATGGCGAGGAGATACATGTCGGTGTCGATGCCCATCGTCCGCATCGCGCGTTCGAAGGTGGCGGGCACGCAGTAGCCTTTCGGGCCCTGATCGACCATCGGGATCTGGCTGAGATAGACATCGCCGTTGGGATCGCAGACCACACTTTCGGCGAGTCGCTTCTTGAGCTGGGTGTCCTTCATCTGGACGGTCCGCCCGTCAGCCTCGGCGAAGTCGAGCGGCACGATGAGCAGGGAAACGTATTCGTTTTCCTCGGAGGAAAGCAGCAGCGAGTGGCCATTCCAGTCCCAGCGCTTGATCGAGCGGCGGCTTTTCCCCTCACCAAAGCGCTGCGTCTGCGGTTCGCCGAGCACGCCGGAAAGTGCTGCCGCGACCGCGGCCTCATCGCGGGCCATCGCGGCGGCGAGGGTGTTGCTGTTGGCATTGGTGCCGCCCTTGAAATGCTCTTCCGCGCTTCCGGCCTGGCTGCCGAAGTCGCCCTTGTTGGCAAAGACGACGGACAAGCTGCTGGCGTGGCCTTCGGTGTCCGCGTAGAGCGCCACCGAGTAGGGCATCGCGCCGAAAAGCCGATAGCCTTCGACCTTCGACGCATAGAGCCGCCAGCTCTTGCTGAACTTCGTGGAGGACTCCGGGCGCAGCTTCAGGGCCTCCGCGATTTCCTCGGCGGGTCTGGCCTCGAAGGGCGTGCCGCTGAACAAGGGATGCGTGGCGGTGGCGTTGAGCTTGCCGAGTTCTGCGTCGAGGGTCTTCGCGGCCTGATCGAAAAGTGCCTGATCCGCAGGCTTGAGGAAATCCGGCCGCACTTCGAAAAGTTTGCCGTCCGCACGACGCCGCAGCAGGTAGAGCCCTTCCTTTTTCCCCTCAAAACGGGCCTCGATCGTCGTGCCCGAGCCATCCCCCAGCGATCGCCACTGGGAAACCGCTGCCGCTGCGGGGATCTGGCACAAGAGGCTCAGGCCGAGCGCGGCGCAGACACGTTTCATGAGGGACACTCAAGCGTGTTCCACCCTTCCGCGCAACGAGTTCCGGGCCGTTCAGGCCAGAACCAGACGCTCGTCATTCTCCAGCTTGCCGCTCAACTCCGTCCAGCCACCATCGACCTGCATGTTGAAGCAGTGCAGGTAAAGGGTCACCAGTTTCGGATCGAAGCCGCTTTCGAGAATGCGGTCGATCGCGCCGTTGAGCCGCTCTTCATCGAGCTTCTTCGGCAGATCCCCGACGACCGAGCCCTTGCCATCGTGGGCAATGCCCATGCCGTCGCAGAACGCGGCCAGCAGCATCTGGTTGCCCGCCATCAGCCAGGCCTGGAGCAGGTGCTCGCCGATGGTGTCGCAGCCGCGCAACTGCACGGTCTTGTGGATCCAGGCATACTGGTCGGCCATCGACTTCTTCTCGACGAAGACCGGACGCAGCTTGCGGTTCTGGGCCAGCGTGGCGACGGCGGAGCGGTAGACGTTGCGGTCATTGGCACGGAACCAATCAAGCATCTGGGTCACCAGGGCGGGATCGACGGCGGAGTAAAGTTGGTGGGCTTTCACAGGAAAAATTTCGGGGCCGACAGTCAAGACACCCCGTTTCCCCGTGGCAAGGGCGGAAAATCAGCGAAGGAGGAAATGATCGAATCTTGTCGCTGCGTCTCGAAGCCCGCTAAATTCAAGGAATGAGCGATGATCCCTACGCCGCCCCGAGTTCACCGCCTCCACTTCCGCCAACCTCCGCAGCGAAATCCACCATGGGCGACGATGCCGCGATGCGGCTCCTGTTGCCCGTCGGTCGTTCTGGGTGGGCCATCGCAACCGGTTACCTGGGGTTGTTCTCGATGGTGATCCTTCCCGCGCCCATCGCGATCATCGTCTCCCTCATCGCGATCCGGGACATCCGGAAAAGCAAGCTGGATGCCCATCCGAAGCGTGGCCTGGGTCGCGCGATCTTTGGCCTGCTGATGGGCGTGATTTTCACCCTCGGCGGTGTCGCTCTCCTCCTACGAAGCTGATCAGGCGTCTGTCGGCTTTTTCAGCGCGTGGTGCACCTTGATCGCCGCATAGGCATCGTTCGCGGCGTAGAGGAGCTGTCGGTCGGAAAGCTGGGTGGCCGCCCAGTTGGAGGTCGTCATCGCCTTGGATTTGAGCAATCGACGCTGGAACAACATCGCGATCGCTGACTTCGCCCCGACGGCATTCCAGAAACCAAGCTGCTTGAATTCCCGGTCGAGATCCACGATCGCACTCGGCCGGATGTTGAAACGCTCGGAAATCTGATGCAGGTCGCCGCGCAGACCGAAGCCAATTTTCATCATCTCCTGGGACTTCAGCAGCGTCATGATCGCCGGATGGCTCTCCTCGACGTGGGATTGGAAAATGAAGGCCTTCTCGGTCGTCGAGAATTGAAGCACGTGCGGGCCTTCTGATTTCTGACCCTTGTGAAAGGTTGGCTTTGACTCGGTATCGAAGCCCACCTCGACCGCCGCGAGCAGTTCCTCGACCGCGAGACCCGCCTGGCGCTCGTTGGTCACCACGTAGATTTGTTCCAGCTCCAGCCCGTCGAAAGGCTCCAATTCCGCAATCTCTTCCTTGCTGGGTGTCGTCTTCGGGTCGGTCATTCCGGGGGTGTCTACCGCAAGGGCTTCCCGCCTTGCGATCGGATGATTCTCCCATCTTCGGTCGGGATCAAGCATTGCCGCCTCCCCATTTCGTGGGCAACCGGCCCGAAGTCAGTGCTTTCTTGCAGGTTGGCGGATTCCGGCCATGGTTTCCCTATGCCTCACCGGGTTGAAATGTGGCGGACACTTCGCTGGATCGGCATCTCGCTGATCCTGATCGGAGGCCTTTATTTCTTCGTGCTGAAGCCGCTGGAGCAGTTCGCCCACGGCACGAAAAGCAGCCTGGAGAAGGGGCTCGATCGCGTCCTCGGTGCGATCACCAACTCCGACACACGCATCGTCGAGGGACGCGCCGAGATTGTGGAGACGACCGAGATTTCCGAGCTTTCGCTGCTGGAAATGAAGATGAGCGCCACCCGTGCCTTCGAGAACGAGGGTTACCTGCTCAAGTATCTGCCTTCCGGGACGAAGAAGCTCATCGTCCGCGGCCATTATCAGGTGAAGGCCGGCTACCGTCTGAAGCCCGGCATTTCCCTGCGCGTCGAAAAAGGCCAGCCGATCGCAAAATTCCCCAAGCCGGACATCCTATCCGTCGAGCTCACCGACTTCGAGATCCTCAACGAGGAGGACGGCTGGCTCAACAAGGTCACCGCCGAGGACCGCGCCACCGTCCTGCGCGAGCTCCGCGAACAGATGCGTCAGGAAGCGATCAGAAGTGGCATCCTCGACACCGCCAGTTCCAGCCTGCGGACCCGACTGCGGGATCTGTTAGGGGTGGAGTCGGTGAGGATCGAGGAAGACCTTCCCTGAACAGCCGGGCTCCTGGAAACGAACAAGCGCGGCAGTTTGTGCTGCCGCGCCTGCGTCCTTTCAAGAGGGCCGTGAAGCCCGAAGGCCTGAAGTGCTCAGATTTTTCCGAGCAGGATCAGGATGATGATGACGGCCAAGATCAGGCCGATGCCGCCGGTTGGACCGTAGCCCCAGTTTTTGCTGTGACCCCAGGTGGGAAGCGCTCCGACAAGCAGGAGGATCAGGACGATGAGAAGGATGGTACCCATGAGGTTGGTAGGTTGAAGTTGGTGAAATGAAGGTCAGAGGGGATTGCGGACGATGATGTAGGCATCTCCCTGACGCTGGTAGTAGGTGTCGTTCACCTGGTAGTAGCGGGTGCCGCTGCGGGTCACGACGCGGTAGCCCGATGGCAAGGTGGTGACGCGCATTTCCCCACCCACTGTGGACCGCATCCGGGGGGCTTCCACGACGACGTATCCACTGCCCCGAGGCCGGTAGTAGTTGCCATTGTAGGTGTAATACTCGGTCCCATCGATTTGTTCGCTGCGATAGCCGGTAGGCAGGCTCGGCGTCATGTAGCCGGTTTGGTAGGTGGTGACCGTGCGGGTGGTGGTCGGCGCTTCGGTGACGGCTGGTTCGGTGACCACGCAGCTCGACAAGATGCCGCTGACTCCCGCCGCAACGAGTGCGAGAGGGACGGATTTCGTGAATGAGAGTTTCATGAGGTTTCTGGCAGGTTGGATTGGATGAAACGGTTCGTCCGTTCCCCGAAACCTGTTTTGCACATGCTGAGCCAAGTGAGTGACGTCCTTCAAAACTGATACAGCACCAAACAGTTAGGCAGCTTATAGGTGATTCGACTCATCGATGATCCGCGAGTTGGAATGCACGAATGCCCGGGAAATCATGCGGTTTGCCGCTTCCGGCACGGAGCCGCGGAACCAGAGAAGCCCAATCTCACGTCACCGGATCCTGATTTCATTCCCACCGCGCAATTTGCACCGATCCACTTGGAAACGTGGACAAAAGGGCAATGAGGGCTTTTTTCGAAACGATTCATCTGTTGGGCTTCCGCCTGCTTCTCCTGCCTGCTTCGAGCCATGTGGATTGTTCTCTTCGCCCTTCGCTACAAGTACACCATCGGGGTCTTCGCGATCCTGATCCTGCTCTTTGGTGTGCTGGCATCGCGCCGGATGTCGACTGACATCCTGCCGCGCGTCGACAGCCCGGAGATCACCCTGGTCTGGACCTACCCAGGCCTGAACGCGGCCGAGATGGCGGCGAAGGTCACCTCATTTTCCGAAATCGCGACGCTCAACAACGTCGACGACCTGCTGGAGGCCCGCTCGGAGACGTCCAACGGCGTGGCCTTGGTGAAGCTGAAATTCCAGCCCTACGCTGACATCAACACAGCCCTCGCGCAGGTGACCGGGGTTTCGCAGACGATCCTCCGCCGCATGCCGACGGGCACCACGCCGCCGTTGATCATCCGCACCAGCCCGTCAAGCGTGCCGATCGTCCAGCTCGTGATCTCGTCCGACTCAATGACCGGCGGCCAGCTCTTCGACTTCGCCCGCATCAACCTCCGCGCCCAGATCCAGAGCATCCCGGGATTGCGGCTGTCCCTGCCTTACGGCGGTGCGGCGCGACAGGTGATGATCGATGTCGATCCAGATTCGCTCAATACCTTCGGCCTTTCCGCTGCCGATGTGAGCCGCGCGATCAGCACGCAGAACCTGACCCTGCCCTCCGGTGTGCTGCGCGAGGGCGGGCGCGAGCTTCCGGTCGCGATGAACGCCAGCCCGGAAACCGTGCAGGCCTTCCTCGATCTCCCGATCCGCGCGGTCGGCGGGAAAATGATCCTGCTGCGGGACGTGGCGAACGTCCGCGACGGCGAGGCAGTTTCCACCAACATCGCCCGCCTCAACGGCCAGAACGCGGTGATGGTTTCAGTGCTGAAACTCGGCAACGCCTCGACGGTGGATGTGGTCGATGGGATCCTGAAGAAGATGCCCGAGATCCGCTCCACCGCTCCGCCGGGGATGACGATCGAACCGATCTTCGACCAATCGAATTTCGTGCGCTCCGCCGTCGATGGCGTGCTGAAGGAGATCCTGCTCGTCGGCGGTCTGGTGGCACTGGTGGTGCTGCTTTTCCTCGGCTCGTGGCGCTCCACCCTGATCGTGCTGGTCTCGATCCCGCTGGCGCTGCTGTGTTCCATCATCGGCCTCTACCTGATCGGCGCGACCTTCAACCTGATGACCCTCGGCGGGCTTTCGCTGGCCATCGGCATCCTCGTCGACAACGCGCTGGTGGAGATTGAGAACATCAAGCGCCAGATCAGCCTCGGCAAGCCGGTCAAGCAGTCGATCATCGACGGGGCGCGGCAGGTGGCGTTTCCGGAGTTCGTTTCCACGCTCAGCATCTGCATCGTTTTCCTGCCGATCTTCCTGCTCAGCGGTGCGGCTTCCTATGTCTTCCGCCCGCTGGCGCTCGCCGTGGTGTTTGCGATGCTGGCGAGCTACTTGTTGTCCCGGACTTTGGTGCCGACACTCGCTTCGCTGATGCTGCCCGCGGAAGTCCGCGATGAAACCTCCCGTGAAAAGCGAAAGGGCTTCGGACTGTTCCGCATTCATCACGGGATTGAGGCCTCCGTCGACAAGCTGGCCGTCTTGCAGGGTCGCATCGTTTCCTGGCTGCTGAGCCGCCGCATCCTGATCGCGGTGCCGCTGTTGCTGGCGGTCGGCCTCGGCGTGCTGGCGGCAAGCCGGACCGGACGCGAGTTTTTCCCGAGAACGGATGCCGGTCTGATGCGTCTCTTCGTCCGTGTCCCGACCGGAGCCCGCATCGATGAAACAGCGAAGGTCATGGCGGACATCCAGCGCGAGATCCGCACGGTGATTCCGAAGAAGGACCTCCTTTTCGTGGTGGAAAACATCGGTGCGCCGAATCCGATCAATCTCGCGTGGGTCGAGAGCACCTCGATCGGGCCTTCGGATGGCGAAATCCTGGTGCAGCTCGCCGATGGCCATCAGCCGACGGATGGCTACATGGCCCAGGTGCGGGTGATGATGAAGGAAAAGTTCCCCACCGTGCAATTGTTCTTCCGTCCTGCGGATGCGACCAGCCAGACGCTGGCTTCCGGTGCGCCGACGACCTTCGAGGTGCGCTTCATGGGCCGTGATGTGCCGGGAAACCTGGCGCTGACCCGGGAGCTGAAGGAGCGCTTTTCGAAAGTCAGCGGCGTGGTCGATGTGACCCTTCGCGAAGTGCTCGATCAGCCGGGCTATCTCATCCGCGTGGATCGCACCCGTGCGGCCTACCTTGGCATCACCGAACAGGATGCGGCCACCGCCTTGCTCGCGGCTCTGGGCAGCGGCGGCACGGTGGCTCCGAATTTCTGGGCGGACCCAACCATCGGAGCGTCCTACGACGTGCAGATCCTGGTGCCGCCACCCGATTTGAAATCGTCCGAACAATTGCTGAATCTTCCGGTACGTCCGTCAGCCGGTGGCGAGCCGGTGCTGCTGCGGACTTTTGCCTCGATCATTGAGCAACGCTCCCCGGCCAGTGTCTCGCGCACGACGCTGCTGCCCACACTGACCCTGGTGGCCAATGTCCAGGACCGCGATCTCGGCAGCGTGACAAAGGACCTCAACGCCATCCTCAACGAGCTTCGCGGAAAGCAGAAGCCCGGAAACAAGATCGAGCTCAATGGCCAGGCCGCGCTGATGGAGTCGTCCTACACGGAACTGATCGGTGGACTCGGTCTCGCGGCGGTGCTGGTGTTCCTCGTGATGGTGGTGAATTTCCAATCGTGGTCGCTGCCCTTCGTCGCGATCAGCGGCCTGCCGCTCGCAGTGGCCGGAGCACTCGCCGCGTTGTGGCTGACCGGCACGCCGTTGAGCGTGCCCGCGCTGATGGGCATCATCATGGTGGTCGGCGTTTCCACGGCGAACAGCGTGCTCGTCAGCAGCTTCGCGCGCGACCGCCTGCTGGAAGGCGCGACCGCCTCCGAGGCAGCACTCGAAGCCGCCACCACCCGACTTCGCCCGGTGGTGATGACCGCGCTGGCGATGATCCTCGGCGTGATCCCGATGGCCCTCGGCCACGGCGAAGGCGGCGAGCAGAACGCCCCGCTGGGACGCGCGGTGATCGGGGGCTTGATCCTCGGAACCTTCGCCTCCTTGTTCATCGTGCCACTGATGTTCTCCCTCTTCGCCCGCGTGAAGAGACCAGACGAGTCGATCCGCGAGGAAGAGCTCGCCGATGCCACCACGATCTGATCCCGCCGCCATGACTCAACGCTCCATTCTTGCCTGCCTGCTCGTGCTCTCCACCGGACTGCACGCGGATCCCGTGGCCGTGAAAACCGTCGTCCCGCAGGCGGCCACCGCGCCCCGCGTGTTCGAGGTTCCCGGCCACACCGAGCCCGCCCAGGAAGCCAGGATCTCCTGCCGCGCCACCGGCACCGTCCGCGAGCGGAAGGTCGACATCGGGGATCAGGTGAAGGCCGGTGACATCCTCGCGGTGATCGATGCGCCCGAGATCGACAAGCAGGTCGAAGCCGCCGAGGCCGCCGTGGATGTCGCCACCGCGAAGGACCACAACGCCCGCAGCAATGCCGATCGTGCTGCCGGAGCCTTGAAAAGCCGCGCCGTTTCCGTGGAGGAAGCTGAGCAACTCGCCTCCACCGCCGTGCAGGTGGAGGCCGCGCTGCGCCTGGCGAAGGCCGAGCTGGCAAGGTTGAAGGAAGTGCAGGGATTCGCCACCGTCCGCGCCCCGTTCGACGCGACCATCGCGGCGCGGAAGATTGATCGCGGCGATCAGGTGAAGGGCGACTCCGCAGGCGAGGCGGCGTGGTTGTTCCACCTCGTCCACATCAAGGAACTGCGCGTCGTCGCCGAGGTCGCGCCGGACCTGGCGTTGAGGGTTGAGGACGGTCGGGACGCCGTGATCCGTTTCTCCGAGCTGCCGGGAAAAAGTTTCCCTGCGAAGGTTTCTCGCAGCAGCCGATTGATCGAACGCACCTCTGGCACCATGCGTGTCGAGCTGTTGTTGCAAAACGAGGACCGAAAACTTCCCGCGGGCCTGACAGGAACCGTCGCCTTCACGATGGAGCCCGTCGCGGGAACCTTCCTTCTACCGTCCAACACGCTTCTCAACCGCAACGGAAAGTCGTTGGTCGTGCTGGCTGACCAAGGGAAGGCGAAGTTCATCGAGGTCGCCCAAGGCAGGAACCTCGGCGAACTCGTCGAAGTCACCTCGCCCGCACTCGCTGGCGCGACGGTCATCGTCAGCCCGAACGCAATGCTGCGTGAAGGCGATGCCGTCGAGGCCACGGCGCTGCCACCCAAGACGAAGCCGTAAAATCAGGACGCCTTCTTCAAAGGCTCCGCCGGCGCGGCTTTCACCGCTTCCGGCTTCGGCACGTCCCAAGCGGTCGCCCATTCCTGCTTGGTCATCTTGAAGCCTTTCTCCAGCAGCCGCTTCTCCATGTCCGGGAAATGCGCGGCTCCATAGAAGATCGCGAGCTTTTTGCGGCCCTTGCCCAGCTCGGTGTCGAGCACTTCCAGACACTTTGCATTGCGATCCCCGATGATCGCGCTTTCCCCGGCGAACATCTTGATCTGGTCATCGCCGCCGCCGAGTGTGTGGATGATCTCCAGCTTCATGTTGTTTGAGTTTCCGGAAAGCATCGCCTGCATCAGCTTGGCAGTGTCCGGCTGTTTGGCTCCACCTTCCTTCTGGGCCTTTTGCGCGAAGCCGATGATCGACTCGCCGCGCTCGGTCTGAAGTTTCTCAAATTCCTCCGCCGTCACATCGGCATGGACGAAATTTCCCTTCGTGTAGTCGATCGACTCCATCTGCCCGGTCAGCGCCAGGAAGCGAGCGACCATCGTGTAAATCTTGTGCAGGCCTGAAAGGTCCTTCTGCTTCTTCTCCTCCGCCTTTTCCTCGGCGTCCTTCGGAAGATTGGCGTTCTGGCCGCCGATCATTTCATAAAGCACCGCCTGATAGCCTTCGAAGCGTTCGCCGAGTCCCTTGTAGTAGGCCGCGTCCGCGATGTGGACGGCTCCGATGAGATCGACGCTTGCGCCATCCTTTTCATAGCGCGTCACCGCTGTCTGGAGTCGGGCAGCCTTCGCGTCCTCGTCGACCCGGATGAAATCGGTCGGTTTCGGGGCCTCGGCGAGGGCCGGAAGCGCGAAACACACGGCAACCAGGGCGGAAAAGAGCGTTTTCATGGAGGCTTTATGGACGGAATCACCCTCGGAGCGGCACGGAAAGCAGGATTTGTTCCGTAGACCTGCCAGGCCCGTTGCTCCCGGTCAGGTTTTCCGCTATATCCTCCTTCAGATGAACGATCCGCTGCGCTACTGCCCGTCCCTGCTGAGCTACACCCGTCGCAAAACCCGCGAGGTGACGGTCGGGCGCGTCGGCATCGGTGGGGAAAACCCGATCCGTGTGCAGTCGATGATCACCTCGGACACGCGCGACACTCCGGCCTGCGTCAAGGAGGTGCTCGATCTCGACGCCGCGGGTTGTGAAATCGTCCGCATCACCGCCCAGACGAAGGTTTATGCGGCGAATCTGGAAAACATCGTCCGCGAGGTCCGCGCGGCGGGCTGCGGTGTGCCGATCGTGGCCGACATCCATTTCAAGCCGGACGCCGCGATGGAGGCGGCCAAGTGGGTGGAGAAGGTCCGCGTGAATCCGGGCAACTACGCCGACAAGAAGAAGTTCGAGATCCGTGAATACAGTGACTCCCAGTATGCCGAGGAGCTGGAGCGCATCCGCGAGGAGTTCGTGCCGCTGGTGAGACTCTGCAAGGACCTCGGTCGCGCCATGCGCATCGGTACGAACCATGGCTCGCTGTCCGATCGCATCATGAACCGTTTCGGCGACACGCCGAACGGGATGGTCGAGAGCGCCTTGGAATTCGCCCGCCTCGCCCGCGAGGAGAACTACCACAACTTCGTCTTCTCAATGAAGGCCTCGAACCCGAAGGTGATGATCGAGGCCTATCGCCTGCTCGTCGCCCGACTCGATGCCGAGGGCGCGGATTGGAATTACCCAATCCACCTCGGCGTGACCGAAGCGGGCGACGGCGAAGACGGACGCATCAAGTCGGCCATCGGCATCGGCTCGCTGCTTTCCGACGGCATCGGCGACACCATCCGCGTCTCGCTCACCGAAGACGCCATCCACGAGATCCCCGTTGCCCAAGCCCTCGCGGAGCCATTCAACCTCCGCGACCACGCTCCCATCCAGGACCGCGTGCTGCACGCCACCTACGATCCGTTTTCCTACGAGCGGCGTAAATCGGATGTGCTCAGCGTCGAAGGCCTGGAACTCGGCGGCGACCGCACCGTGCGCGTGTTCACGACCCAGGAAAACTGGAACGCGCTGGCCCACAAGATCGCGAAGATGGGCGACTTCAAGCCGGAGATCGCGGTGGAAAAATCAGGTGTCGTCGCCATCGACCCACGCGACACCACAGCGGTTGCGGAGCTGAACCATTCCCCTGTCGCGAAGCTCGTCACGGTGGCCGACGGACTCGATCTCGAACCGATCCACGCCTTCCGCCAGCTCGCGTTCGTGATCGATGCGCGTCATCCGATCCTCCTCAAGGACACGCTGCATCCGCCGACCGGCGAGACGGTGTTTCTCCAGGCACTCCTGCCCGCCGCGCGGGTGATCGGATCGCTGCTCTGCGACGGCATCGGCGACGCCATTCTCGTTCGTGGCGAAACCGCACCCGGGCAGTCGCTGCGGCTCGCCTACAACATCCTCCAGGCCGCCGGCACCCGCATCTTCAAGACCGACTACGTCGCCTGCCCGAGCTGCGGCCGCACGCTCTTCAACCTGCAATCGACCACCCAGAAGATCCGCGCCGCCACCGGCCATCTCAAGGGCGTGCGCATCGCGGTCATGGGCTGCATCGTCAACGGCCCCGGCGAAATGGCGGACGCCGACTTCGGCTACGTCGGCGGCGCTCCAGGCAAGATCAACCTTTACGTCGGCAAGACGGCGGTGAAGTTCAACATTCCCGAAGGCGAGGCGGTGGAGCGACTGATCGATCTTATTCAGGAGCATGGAAAATGGATCGACGCCCCCACCGGCGAACCGGCGGAAGTCTGAACCGAACATGGCCACGGAAACCCTTATTCAAACGCGCGAGTCCGTCTCGCTCGACGTGCCATGGAGCATCGTCGTGCATGATGATCCGGTGAACCTGATGGACTACGTGACCTGGGTGCTGCGGAAGGTTTTCGAGTACGATCACGCCCTCGCCCATCGCCTGATGCTGGAGGTCCACACCGCCAAGCGCTCGATTGTCTGGACCGGCGAGCGGGAAAAGGCGGAGCTCTACGCTTCCCAGCTTCAAGGATTCCAGCTCACCACCTCGCTTGAGAAACCGGCATGAAGATCGGCCCCACGCTCAATGGCGGGATGAGGATCGACGCCGAATCCGCCGAGGACTGGCAGATTCTACGATATCTCCCGTACGACGCCCGGCCCCAGGAGTTGGCGCAGCGGCTGGCCGATGCCACTGAGGAGGACACCACCGACTGGTGCGAGTATGTGCTGCCTGACCTTCAGGACTCCTTCACCCAACAGATTGCATTCGTTTACCACGCAATCGAAAAGGCGGCGGCCGAAGCCAACGAGCAGGAAGGAGCCTTGTTTGTCGAAAAGGAGGACGCCCTCACGTGGTATGGCGCGTTGAACCAGGCCCGGCTGGCCCTTCAGGACATTCACCAGCTTCCCCAAACGCCATCGGAGCTGAAAGGCATGGAACCGGAGCGGCGAGGAGCCTTCTACCGATCGCAGTTCTACTGCATCATCCAGACCCTGCTGATCGACCGGGTGCTGTGACTCAGCGGGTGACGATCTTCACCTCGAATGCGATCAGGTCATTGACGAGATGACCGGCCAGGCGCTGGAAGAATTTTCCGGAGCCATAAAGAATGCCCCAGCGGGTGCGGTCGATCGAGAACACCGCCTGCGCGGCAGCCTGACCCTCCGGGGTCAAACCGGAAGCGGCATCAAACTCGATCGGATGCGTCTGTCCCTTGATCGTGAGATCGGCCGTGACCCGGAGGTTCGACGAACCGGGGCCGCTCCCAGCGAGGGGGATCGCCGAAGTGATGACCAGCCGCGCCTCCGGAAAGAGAGCCACGTCGAAAAAATCGTGATCGTGCAGATGACGGACCAGCACATCGTGATACGCGCTGCCCGAAAGATCGCTGCAATCCAGACGGGTCAGATCGAGAACCATCTCACCTCCGGTCAAGAGGCCTTGATCAAATTCAAGGTGCCCGGATTTCAAGGCCACGCAGCCATGGTGCTTGTTGAGCAGGTTGCGGCCGGTCCAGTCCAGACGCGAGGCCTGCGTATCCACTTCAAGTCGTCCATCCGGCAAGGCTGGAGCAGGCGGAAGCGCCGCACCCTGCACCACCGGCAAGCCCGCCGCCAGCCAGGCCTCGAGACCGCCATCAAGCTCCTCGACATTGCTGTAGCCAGCACGCTCCAGCTTCTCGACCGCCATGCGGCCTTCAAGGCTGCTACTGGAGGCACCGTAGATTCGGACCAGCCTCGAACGATCCGGAATCTGGACGGGGAGTCGTTCATTGAAGGCCACTTCGAAGACCGCATTGTTCAGGGCTCCATCGAGATGGCAGGCGATGAAATCATCGGACAATCGGACATCGACCACCACCGGCGGTGTGGAAGACTGCAATTCGGCGGCGAGGTCGGAGGGTCGGATCATGGGGGAAGATGCAGCCTTCAGAGGCAAGATCAAGCGGAGTCGCAGCCACTCGTCCAGGCGGCCGCCGCCTTGGCGATTTCCTCCGGAGACACCTCGCGGATCTTCTGCGCCAAGGTCCAGCGGTAACCGAAGGGATCGGCCACCTGACCGGTGCGATCGCCCCAGAACTGGTCGGTCGGCGGCTGCAGCGGAGTGGCCCCGCAGTCGACCGCTTTCGCGAAGGCGGCATCGGCATCCGGGACGTAGATCATGTAGAGCGCGCCCTTTGCGATCTCAGGCGCGAGCGAGCCCCAGTCGGGAAACTCATCGGAGATCATCATCTTCGAGTCACCGATCTGGAATTCGGCATGCATGACCTTTCCGGAAGGATCGGCCAGCCGGAACAGCTCTGCGGCCCCAAGAGCGGCCTGATAGAAGGCGAGTGCTGCGGAGCCATCGCGAACGGTCAGGGATGGAGTGACGGAGTGATAGCCCTCGGGCTTGTAGGAATCGGACATGGGAGAGCGAAGTTCAGCCTCCACTCAACGTGGATCTCCGGCATCATGGCGAGCGGAAACCTGTCACGCTTCCGTCTCAATGCTCGATCGTCACCGGCGTCCCCTCCTTGGTCACGCTGAAGAGCATCGGCGCGAAGTCCTTGGGCAAACGAATGCAGCCGTGGGAAGCGGTTTCGCCTGGCTTCGGAATCACGCCGGCGTGCATGCCGATGCCATACCCGGTGATGCGCTGCCAATAAGGCATCGGCGCAGGCATGTACTTTTGACCGGCTGGGACCTTGGTGCTCGGCTTCGCATCGCCATTCGTGACGTTGCCAAACTCATCCTCGATCCAGCCGTAGGAGCCGGAATACTTTTCCTCAAGCTTCTCAGTGATCCGGTAGGTGCCTGAAGGCGTGCCATGACCTTCCTTGCCCGTGGCAACATAGGACCAGCCAATGTCGCGTCCACCGCGGGTGTAGTATGCCTGTTGGGTGTTGAGGTTGATCTTCACCTTCACCTCTCCCGGGCCACCATCATCATACCATTCGTAAAGCACATGGTCGGCCTTCGGTGGCGGACCCGGTGGAGTCAACACGCATGAGGACAGCAAGGAGCTGACAACGACGGTTGAAACGCTGAGTTGAAGGGCTGAAACGAGGCGGGTCATGCGGACGGGGGAGAAGGGACGCGGTTTGCTAACACAGGAACATGCCCCTACCCAAGAGGAAATCAGGGCTTCAGGCATGACCGCCGTAGGAGACGTGGTCATCGAGGTCGAGCATGGCGAACCAGGTGTTCACGTCGGAGCGCGTGGTGGACGAGGCGCTGACGAGCTTGCCGAAGAACTGGAGGGTATCGGCATCGCCATCGGGCCCGCGGTTGTCCTGATAGGCGGACCATTGCTGGATCTCCCAGGCACCCCGCTTGGTCGTGCCGTTTTCCTCGATCCAGGTGAGGACCTCGCCGTCGCCCTTGCCGGCCTTGAGCTCTGCCATGAGGGCATCGGCATCGATCCCGGCGAAACGGGTGAAATGCTGGTCGAGCGGGCAGTTGTAGTGAAATTCGCCCTGCGTGCCGGCGATTTCCGCGCGGCCCTTGTCGAGCATTCGGGGAAGGATGACGTAGCCGCCGAGGCGGACGCGGGGGCTGCGCGGGGCGCGCTTGGTGAGGTCTGGTGCGTTCATGTTTGTTTCAGGAAAGGTCCTTGAGGGCTGGGTAGTCGATGTAGCCGATGCGGTTGTCGTCGAGATTGATCGGGTAGAAGGTCGAGGGGTCCGGTTCGTTGAGCGCGGCTCCGCTTTCGAAGCGTGCGGGAAGATCCGGATTCGCGATGAAGGCTTTTCCAAACGCAACCGCGTCGGACGTGCCGTTCTGGATGGCAGCCTCGGCGCTCTGGGCGGTGAAGTTTTCGTTCGCGATGAACACGCCGCCGAAGGCCTGTTTCATGGCCGGTCCGATGGCGGGCTGCTCGTGGGACTCACGGGCGCAAATGAAGGCGATCTTCCGGTCGCCCAGCTCGCGGGCCACCGTGGTGAAGAGGGTGCGCGGGTCGGAATCGCCCATGTCATGGGCGTCGCCGCGCGGGGCGAGGTGGACGGCGACACGGTCGGCGCCCCAGACGTCGATCAGGACATCGACGACCTCGAGCAACAGGCGCATCCGGCTTTCCAGGGAACCGCCATACTCGTCGGTGCGGTGGTTGGTGGAGTCCTGAAGGAACTGGTCAATGAGATAGCCATTGGCGGCGTGGAGCTCGACGCCATCAAAGCCGGCGGCCTTTGCGTTTTCAGCACCGAGGCGAAACTCGGCGACGGTTTCCCGGATTTCCTCGAGGGTCATCGCGTGCGGCGTGACGAAGGATTTTTCCGGACGGACGAGGGAAACGTGGCCCTTCGCGGCGACGGCGCTCGGGGCGAAAGGCAGCGCGCCGTCGAGGTAGATCGGGTCGGAAATGCGGCCGACGTGCCAGAGCTGGCAGAGGATCAGGCTGCTGTGGGCGTGGACGGCGGTGGTGACCTTCTTCCAGCCCTCGACCTGTGCGGCCGACCAGATGCCGGGGGTGTTCGGGTAGCCGACTCCGCGTGGGGAAATGGCGGTGGCTTCGGAAAGGATCAGGCCGGCGGAACTACGTTGCGCGTAGTACTCGGCCATCAGGTCGTTCGGCACGCGGCCTTCCGAGGCGCGGCAGCGGGTGAGCGGGGCCATGACGAGGCGGTTGCGCAGTTCGAAGGCACCGGCTTTCAGCGGTTGGAAGAGAATCGAGGACATGGATGTGGGAAGTGGAGACGAAAAGGCCACCCGCCGATGAAGACGGGTGGCCGCTGAGAAGAATCAGGCTTCGGGCTTGGCTTCAAGGGCCAGATCGATGACGACCTCGTCACGGATCAGGTCCTCGGCCTTGCCGGGATAGACGATGCCGAAGTCCTTGCGCTTGATGTCGAACTTCGCGGCGATCTTCACCAGCTCGCCTTCCTTCGTGACGGTGGCCGGGAACGAGATGTTCTTCTGCACGCCGTGGAGGGTGAAGTTTCCGGAAACCGTGTAGGCTCCTTCGGCGGTCTTTTCGAGCGAGGTGACATCGAAGGTCGTCTGCGGGAACTTTTCGACGTCGAAGAAGTCGGCGGACTTCAGGTGGCCGGTGAGCTTCTCGGCATCGGCAAAGGTCGAGCTCATGTCGATGACGACCTTGTGCTCGTTGCCGACGGGCGCGCCGTCCTTGAGGGTGAAGTAGCCGCTGAAGCTTGTGAAACCACCGACATGGCTGCCGGTGACCTTGGAGCCGACGAAGCCGATCTTGGAATTCGGCGTGAAGGTGTATTTCACGCCGCCTTCCGCGCCGGTGTCGGCTTTCGCGACGGTGTCCTTGACGGAGGCATCGGTGGTTTTGTCAGCGGGATTCTCGCAGGAAACGAGACCGAGTGCGATCAGGGCAGCGCCCAGAAACAGGGTGGGATTCATATGGATGTTTGGTTTGAGAATTGGGGGTGATGAATTCACAGGTTCAGCCGATGTCAAAAAGCAATGCCTCGAGGCCATCCTCGGTGCCGCTGATTTCGAAGCGGCCAGCCGTTTCCGAGGACACGGCATCGCCGGCCTTGATTGCGACTCCGTTCAGGATGCCGGAGCCTTTCGCCACGTGCAGCCAGAGGCCGCGACCGGCGGCGAGGTCGTGCTGGATCGACTGACCTGCAGTGAGTTTCACGCGGTAGATGTCCGCGTCCTGGTGGATCGTCGCGGACTGGTCGCGACCATCGGGCGAGATTACGAGGACTTTGGGGTCGTTTTCCGTGCCGGGCTTCGGGTGCCACTCGGTGTAGCTGGGTTCCAGACGACGCTCGGTGGGCGTGATCCAGATCTGCAGCATGTGGGTGGTGACCTTCGGGGACGGATTGAACTCGGAGTGCACGACGCCTTTTCCCGCGCTCATGAGCTGGATCTGGCCGGGCTCGAGGATGCGCTTGTTGCCCATCGAGTCCTCATGGGCGAGCTGGCCCTCGAGAACGTAGGAGAAGATCTCCATGTCCCGGTGCGGATGGCTCGGAAAGCCGCCGAGCGGGGCGATCCGGTCGTCATTGATGACCCGCAGGGAGCGGAAGCCCATGTGCGCCGGATCGTAGTAGTCGGCGAAGGAGAAGGTGAAATGGCTGTCGAGCCAGCCGTGGTTGACATGGCCACGTTCTTCGCTGCGACGAACGGTCAGTGAGGAGTTTGCTTGCATGCCCTCATCATGCATCAGGATCCGATGCCGGCCAATGCCGTCTCATCAGGCTGAGCATGCGTTGAGGGCATGGGGCAATTCAATAGCAGGGGTGGTAGTAGCCGCCGCCACCGTAGTAGCCGCCACCATATCCTCCACCGTAGTAGCCGCCGCGATGGTAGTCGCGGTCATGGGAACGATTGTTCGCCGCCGCGTAGCCGATCAGGCCTGCGGCCGCGATGCCCGCCACTGCCAGGCCGGGATCGACGGTTTCGACCGGTCGGCCGTAAGCATCGTAGGTGGTCATGCAGCTCACACTTGAGCCCACACAGGCCAGAAGGGAGAGCCAGGTCGACAGCCGCAACAGGGAGGATTTTGTCTTCACGAACAGGTGGACGTGCTGGACCCGAAAATATTCAACCGATTTTTTGAATCCAGTTTCCTGAATCCTGCGAATTGCAATCTGAACCCCGTTCAATTCCGAAATGGCCTACGACTCAGACAACAGCATGGATCTCTATTTGAAGGAAATTTCCAGAACCCCGCTACTGACGGTGGCTGAGGAGTATGAGCTGGCAGAACGGATCCTCGATGGCGACGAGGAGGCCCGCTCCCACTTGATCCGAGCCAATCTGCGCCTGGTGGTGAAAATCGCCCGTGACTATACTGGCTACGGCGTTTCCCTGAGTGATTTGATCTCCGAGGGAAACATCGGCTTGATGCAGGCCGTGGACCGCTTCCGTCCCGACAAGGGCGGCAAGTTCTCGACCTATGGGGCCTGGTGGATCAAGCAATCCGTCCGGCGCGCACTGGCGAACCAGTCGAAGACCATCCGGCTGCCCATCCACATGGTCGACAAGATCGCCCGCATGCGGCGCATCGCCTCAATGCTGGCGGAGTCCCTGGGGCGCGAACCCACCGACGAGGAAATCGCCGGTGAACTCGGACTGCCACGCCAGAAGATCGCCATGCTGAAGCAGAACGCCCAGCGGCAGGCTTCCCTGGATGCTCCCATCAACGAAGGCGAAGCCACCGAATTTGGAGAAATCATCAGCGATGAAGCAGCACAGGATCCGCTGGCGCTTTTGACCGACAAGAACCTCCATGAACAGATCGACGGTCTGCTCTCGGTTCTGAACGAGCGCGAGAGGAGCATCATCGACGAACGGTTCGGCTTGAATGGTCTGAGGCCGATGCGGCTGGAGGATGTGGGGATCAAGTTCGGTGTCTCGCGCGAGCGGATCCGGCAGCTCCAGAACTCCGCCTTGGAAAAGATGCGCAAGGCCCTGGTGAAAAAGGACAGGCCGAACCCGAACCTGACGGAGACCGCCAACGCCTGATCACCCTGAGGTCCGGACACACTGGTAGCGGATTTCTCAGAGCTTGCTCTAAAACTCCCAGCGCTTCGGCTTTGCCTTTCCGGTCAGTTCGATCCAGTCGAGTTCGACAGGTTGCTTCTGCGCAGGAAGGTAGAGCCGTAGAATTCCGATCGCTCCCTCGGCGGGAACGTGCACGGTGATTTCCTGCCAGTCGCCCGGCTTCACGGTGAATGGGACGGATTTTGCGGGCGTTGGATTCTTGGCAGACGCGAGCCACTCCACTTTCCCCTCTCCACCGGCGGCGCATCGGGTGCGGAACTTCAGCGTCGCGGGGCCATCGGTCGACGCGGTGACTCCGAGAAACGGAGCCTCGTCCTGGCCTGTTAGGGTGACGATGCCATCGGTCACGGCAGCCGTGCACTGGCGGGCTTTCCAGCCCTGAAGTTTCGGATCGGAGTCGTCGTTGGCGGCCGTTGCCTTTGGCTGAGGCTTCGCCTTCGGCTTGTCCTTCGAGCGATTGTTCTGAACGCCTTCTTCCTCGGGATGATACTGGGCGGGATCGAAGGCGGGATTGGCGATGGGCTGCACGGCCTTGGTGTCGGTGAGGAATTTCTCAATCCGCTGGTCCATGGCCTTCACGCGCTCCGGTTCGCTGGCAGCGAGGTCATTCTTTTCACCTAGGTCGTTGCGGAGATTGAAGAGCTTCCAGCGGTGCTGGCCCTTCTCGCCGCCGAAGAAGATGCGGATGAGCTTCCAATCGCCCTGGTGCATCGCAATGGAAGGCGGCAGCCAGTCGGGCACGCCGGGATCGTGCGGGAAGTAGGTGAAGATCGCCTCGCGCTCCAGAGTCCCGCCTTTCAAGGCCGGCATCATGCTGACCCCGTCGAAGGTCTGGCCCGGCAAGGCTGTTAGACCAGTGGCTTCCAGCAGGGTCGGGTAGAAATCGCAGCTCTGGACGACGGTTTCGTTGCGCGTGTCCGGCTTGATCGATCCGGGCCAACTCACCACGCAGGGCACGCGGATGCCACCCTCAAAGACCGTCGCCTTGCCTCCGCGAAGCGGGGCGTTGCTGGTCGGCGTGGTGCCATCGACGCGGTCATACATGTTGCCGCCGTTGTCGGCGAAGAAGACGATGATTGTGTGGTCCGCGATGCCGAGTCGGTCGAGCGTGTCGAGCAGCGTGCCGACGGCATCATCCATGCTTTCGACCATCGCGGCGTAGGTCGGGCTGTGCTGAGGATCGGCGGGATCGACCTTGCCGCGATACTTTTCAATCAGCGCCTTCTTGGCATCGAAGGGAGCGTGGACGCTGAACATCCAGTAGTTCAGGAAAAACGGCTCGTCCTTGTGCTTTTCCATGAAGGCCACGGCCTCCTTCGCCATGCGGTCCTCGATGTGCTCGTCGGGGGTCTGCGGATCGAAATCGGGGAACTTCCAGGGGGCCACGTAGCTGCCAGCCGGACCGGGGCCCGGATAATGCGGAACATCGACGTCGAAGCCATGCTGGAGCGCCGAATAGGGCTCGGGGCCGAGATGCCATTTCCCGAAATGTCCGGTCGCGTAGCCTGCGGATTTCAGGGCCTTGGAAAGGGTCGGCCAGGTTGTGTTGAGCCGCGTCGGAGGGTCGGGGGCGATGGACTTCTTCGATGGCGGCGCGGCTTTTCCGGTAGTCGCCTGAAGCACCACCTGCGGCTCGTGGCAGTTCGGTACGGTGATCCCGGTGCGGGCGGGGTGCTGGCCAGTGAGGATGCTGGAGCGGGTGGGTGAGCACAGCGGGCTGGCGGAGTAGGCGTGATCGAAGGTCATGCCGCGCTTGGCGAGGCGTTCCAGATTCGGCGTCTTGTAGAGCTTTGTGTGCCCGTAGAGCGTGGTATCCGCCCAGCCGAGATCGTCGGCCAGGATGAAGACGATGTTCGGCTTCACCGCCGCGTGCCCGAGGGAAGGGAGCAGACAGACGAGGGCCGTGAGGAGGAGGGCATGAAGTTTCACTCGCCAAGCCTTTCAGGACGAAACGTGAAAATCGAGGCCGGAAATACGGGAGGACGGTTGGCGGACTGGCATCCACTCCCATCGCGGTCCCCCGAATGAGGGAGGATATTTGTTTTCCAACCATTCGGTTACGCAAGCTACCTTGAGGCGGATCGGAGACGGCGCGTTCTCTCATGGCGTCATGCACGGTCCACGCTTCAGTGGAACGTCACCCTTCACTTTTAGCCTCATGGACATTCTGTTGGTCGAAGACGAACCGCAACTCGCGGGCCAGGTGAGCCGCTCGCTGACGCGGGCGGGGCACTCCGTGACGCACGCGGGCGACGGCCCATCCGGGCTGAAAGCGGTGACCCACTCGCGCTTCGATCTGGTGCTGCTGGATGTGAACCTGCCGGGCTTCGATGGCTTCGAGCTGCTGTCCCGCATCCGTGCGGCGAAGCTGCCGCTGCGGGTGATGATGCTGACCGCGCGCTCGGAAGTCGGGGACCGCGTGAACGGCCTGAAGTCCGGCGCGGATGACTATCTGACAAAACCTTTCGCCATCGAGGAGCTGCTGGCCCGAGTGGACGTGCTCGGCCGTCGCAACGGCGCGGCGGAGGTGCAGAAGGACTGCCGCGTGGGCGATCTGTGCATGGATCTGGAGAAGCGACGGGTCATGCGCGGCGAGGAGCGCATCGAGCTTTCGCCCCGCGAATTCGACGTCCTGAGCGTATTCATGCGCGAACCGGGCCGCACGTTTTCGCGCGATGAGATCTGCGAACGGATCTGGGAGCGCGAGCATGAGTACGACACCCGCACGGTGGAGATCTTCGTGATGCGCTTGAGAAAGAAGCTGGATCGACCCGGCATGGAGTCTGTGATTGGCACGGTCCGTGGCGTTGGCTATGTCATGCAGACTTCTAAATGAAACGCTGGTCCCTCAAGGTGAAAGTAGGCGTCTACGCGGCGCTGCTCACCGTGGTGGCCCTCGGAGCTGGCTCGGCGGTGCTGATGCCGACGCTCTATTTCCATCAAATCCGGCAATTGGATGAGTCGCTGCAGACCGATGCAGAGGAGCTTTTGCGGGATCTCCAGAACTTCCGAGGTGCGCCCGTCGATCCGCGCCGCCCCTTGTCGGTGAAGTTCATTCCGTTGGCACTTCAGGGCCGCTACCTGGTCGTCGAGGGACCGGAGGGCCAGGTGCTGTATCGCTCGCCGAACCTCCGGGACACAACGATCGAAGGACGCGATGGCGATACGAAGACGGTGGTGATGTTCGAGCGCAACTGCCGCGTCGCCATCCGGCAGGAAGGTCCTTATCTGATCCGCATCGGCACGCGGCTCGGGACGATCGAGCGCTTTCAGGACGACCTGAAACTGGCGCTGCTCTTATCGCTGCCGGTCGTTGGGCTGGTGGTCTTCATCGGGGGGCTTTGGCTGGGACGCCGCGCCGTGGCCCCGGTGGCCGGGCTTTCCGCTGCGGCGGAGCGGATCAGCACGGCGAACCCGAACGAGCGCCTGCCGATGCCTGGAGCGAAGGATGAGATCGCCCGCCTGACCGAGGTGCTCAACCGCAGCTTCGACCGGTTGCAAGCCTCCTACGCCGCCGCCGCGCGCTTCTCGGCGGATGCCTCGCACCAGCTCAAGACGCCCGTCTCGATTCTCCGCGCCGGACTGGACCACCTTTCCCACGAGACAGGCCTAACAGATGCCCAGGCGGCGGAAGTTTCGCTGCTCCGCCAGCAGACGCGACGTCTAACAGCGCTGATCGAGGACCTGCTGCTGCTGGCCCAGGCGGATGCGGGGCGTCTGGTCATCGAGTCCGAGGAAATCGATCTCAAGGCAATGATCGAGGCGGCGGCGGACGATCTCGTCGTGCTGGTGGCGGACCGGAATCTCAGCGTCGAGCTGGAACTGCCGGAAAGCCTGGGCGCGAAGGCTGACCGCCGGCGCGTGGCGATGGTGCTGCAGAACCTCGTCGAAAACGCCGCCAAGTATGCGTCCGAAGGCGGGGCGATCGAGGTCTTTGGGAACACCGATGGCGAGTGGGCGATCGTGCGCGTCCGCAACACCGGGGACCCGATTTCCGAGGAGGATCAGGCGCGGCTGTTCGACCGTTTCCATCGCGGCAGCCGGGTCGGGGAAAACGTCCGCGGTCATGGTCTGGGGCTGAACATCGCCCGCGAGCTGATCCGCGCGCATGGCGGCGACCTGGTGTTGAACGAGAGCGAACCGGGGTGGATCGAGTTTGAATTCCGCGTCCCGGCGGGGAGCGAGGATCAGGAGCTGGAGGGCTGAATCACTTCGAAATCACCGCCTTGCCTTGCACGGCGGCGAGCTGGGTCTGGGCGCTGGCGGGGAGGGTGGACCAGTTGGATTGCAGCCAGTCCTGGGCGGACGCATCGTCGGTTTTCCGCCACTCGCGGAAGTAGCGGGCGAGCGATTCGTTGCGGGCGACTTCCGAGCTCATCCCGAGGGCCAGGGTCATGGCACCGGGCTGGTTGGTCTGCGTCAAAACATCGCCGAGACTCTGGCGGGCACGGTCGGTGAGGGAGCCCGCATCGGATTGGCTGATCCAGTCCTGCATGCCAGCGGGATCGGTGCCGGCCCAGGAGTACATGGCTCCGGTGATGCCATCGCTGGACTGTTGGGCGGGCAGGGTGCCGAGCCATTGCAGGGCAGACTCCGGCTCGATCGCGCCCCAGGTGGTGCCGATGTGGGCGATGACCTGGCGGCGGGTGTCGGCATCGGTGATGGATTCGCTCCAGGCGACGGCAGCCTTGATGTCGCTGGCGGCCCAGACGGTGGCAAGGGTGGCAGCGGCCTCGTTTTTCGCCGGGCCATCGGGCAGGCTTTCCACCCACTTCGAGGTCGCGGCGGGATCGCTGGTGGCCCAGGGATCGGTGATCGAAATGGCGAGGTTCTGGTCCCCTTTCGCAAGTTCGTCAGCGAAAATTTTCGTGGCCTTTTCGGGATCGTTGAGGGCCATCGCGCTGGCGGCAGTCACAACGGCGGTTGAGCGGGCATTTCCCGGCGGAAGGTTCATCGCCCATTTCGCGGCGGCGACGGGATCGCGCTCGGCCCAGGTGCTGACGAAGGTGGTGATGAGCGGCTGGGAAGTCAGCCCACTGGCCTCGATCCAGGCGGCGGCCTGCTCCGGGGAGCGTCGCGTGAGGCCGGCCATGAGGTCATTCATCGCCCGTTCCTTGAGCGGGCCGGAAAGATGCTGATCGGCCCAGACCCAGGCGGCTCGCGGGTTGTTGTCCGCCCACTTGTTCATCGCGATGCCGATGGCGTCGGACAGGAGCTGCCCGGCGGGGAAATTCGCCTGGGCGAAGTCGAGCGCGGCCACCGGATCGAGCGCGGCCCAGACGCCGTAAAGCCCGCGATAGAATTCGAGCTGGTCCTGACGTGAGGAAATCCCGGCGGCCTCGGCGAGTGCGCCTTGCAGGTCCTTTTGCGCAGCCTCGGCACCGGCCTTGTGAAAACGCGCAGCCCGCTCGGTTGGGGAAAGCGTGTCCAACGGCGCTGTAGGCAAGGCAGGAGAGGAAGAGCCGTCGGCACGGAGACTAAGCGCGGTGCCCCGTGCCGACGACCTGGTTTCCGGGCTTTTGGCCGAGGCCGCAGGCCCGAAAGCATCGACCGATCCGGCGCGTGGAGCGGCCCACCACGTCAGCGCGGTGCCCAGCAACGCGCCTGCGCACACCAGAACGGTGTTCGCGGCGGCGGAGCCGTTTCTGGGGAATCTCATGGTCAGTCGAAGGCTAGGGGCCGCCGCCGGGCTTGGGCAAATGCTTCTCCGTAACCGATCGGTTACCGTGTTCTTTTCGCTGCGCGGGGCGAGCCAAGCTAGTGAACAAGGTGGCTGGCGGAAAGGATCCATTCCAAGGCCACCCGAGCGCACCCATGACCCCCCGGTCAACCCCGAGAACCCTCATGGCTTTCATCGCAGCGGCGATCATGGCCGGGCTCGTCGTGCCCGCGATAGGTGGCTACGAGGTGGTGCAGACCTTTCAACGCCCGGGCACGCAGGCGGTCGGGAAATTGCTGAAACTCGGCAGCGGCGAGGCTTACGGAACTGCCAGTGCGGGAGGCGCGTTCGGGTTTGGCTCGGTCTTCAAGGTGACGACCACCGGACAAGTGCAGACGATCGTTTCCTTCACGGGGACGGGCGGGGCGGCTCCGGGAAACGGCCCCACAGCCGGGCTCACCCTTGGCTCCGACGGGGCGCTCTATGGCACCACCTCAGCGGGCGGGGCGAATGGCTTTGGCACGGTCTTCAAGATCGGCGGCTCCGGCGTTTACACGAGGCTGATCGACTTCTCCGGGGCGAACGGGGCGGCAAAAGGCTCGGTGCCGGGTCCGCTGATGGCCCACAGCGATGGGCTTCTCTACGGCATCACCGAAGCAGGCGGAGCGGGCGGCTTCGGCACAGTCTTCAAGATCACGATCGACGGCACACTGACCACGATGGCGGAATTCCTCGGCGGCACGACTGGAGTGAGGCGCGGCGCGGAGCCGGTCGGCGTGCTGGCAGCGGCGAATGCCACCACGCTCTACGGCGTCACCCGCAGCGGCGGCGCGGGCGGAGTCGGGACGATTTACCGGATCAGCACGGCCGGTGTGTTCACGGATTTGCAGGATTTCAACACGACCAATGGAGCAAACCCGGCGGGCGGCCTGCTTTTTCACAGCGACGGAAAGCTCTACGGCACAGCAGAATACGGCGGCACAAACGGCTTCGGGACCTTGTTCAGCCTGACGACCACCAATGTGTTCTCGCTGAAAAGGAGCTTCGCCGACCTTTCAGCCTCGCAGCCGGTCGGTGAGCTGGTGGCCTCTGGAAACACCCTCTTCGGCTGCTGTGCCGGGGGCGGGGCCAGCGGACTCGGGGGCCTTTTCCAGTGGACGACCCTCGGGACCTACACCCACCTCGCCAGCTTCAGCGGGGAAAGCGGCGCGACCCCCGGCTCGGTGCCGCGCAGCGGGCTGGTGCTGGGAAGCGACGGCTTTTTCCACGGAGTCACTTCTTCAGGCGGTCCGGCAAACCTCGGAACCGTCTTTAAACTCTCGACCGCCGGAGTCTACTCGGTCGGAGCAAACCTGTCGCCGACCATTGGCTGGATGCCCTCCGGTGCGCCCGTGTCCAATGGCTCCGGCGGCTGGCTGTTTCCGATGGCCGACGGCGGCAGTGGCGGGGGTGGTACGGTGCTTAACTGGACGTCGGCTGGAGGGGTTTCCGTGGCCGCCGCGCTCGGAGGCGCGCTGGGTGATGCTCCGGACGGCGCGCTGATTGCAAATGGCGGCAGCTTTTACGGAGTCGCCAGCAGTGGAGCCGCCTCCTCGCGCGGCGGGGTCTTCCGCTACACGCCGGGCATCGGCACCAACCTGGTCAATGCGTTCACCGTCGCGAATGGCGCGCTTTCCGAGGGTGGCCTGGTCATCGGCGCGGACGGGGCGCTTTATGGAGTCAGTCGCGAGGGCGGGGCGAGCTCGCGAGGCACCGTCTTCAAAGTGACCACCGCAGGGGTCCGCACGCGGCTCTTCTCCTTCACCGGGATCGCAGGTGTCGCTCCTGGCGGGAGTCCACGGGGGGCCTTGGCCCTTGCTCCGAATCTTTCCTACTACGGACTCACCGAGACCGGCGGGGCTTCGAACACCGGCGTCCTTTACCGGATTTCCCCGCTCGGCCTCTATGTCCCGATCGCCCAGTTCGGTGCCACGGGCCCGCGTTCCCCGCAGGGTGGCCTGGTGCTGGCGGCGGATGGTTTCCTCTACGGCACCACCCGCCTCGGGGGCGCGGCCGATGCCGGAACCGTCATCCGCATCAATCCCGCCAACCACAGTTGGTCCACCGTCGCGGAGTTTGGCGGCACCAGCGCTGGAGCCCCCGCTGGGGAGCTGCACGCCTGCGACGATGGTTCGCTCTGCGGCATCGCCACCACTGGAGGATCTGCCAATGCCGGGGCCGTCTTCCGCTATACGCCCGGATCAGGCGTCGAGATCCTCGCCACCTTTACCGGCACTTCCGGCAGCGCCCCAGGGACGGCCACCGCCGACAATGGCGCGGGGCTCGTCTTCACCGGTGGGCTGGTCACCGCCGCCGATGGCTCCCTTTTCGGCACCGCCGCTGGTGGTGGTCCCGATGGCGGCGGCGTGTTGTTCCGTATTGTCGACACCTCGCCGCTCGGGCTTTGGAAAACCACCCACTTCGGCACCTCCATCGCTCCTGACACCGATGATCCGGATGCGGACGGCCTCGCCAATCTCGTCGAATATGCCCTCGGCTCCAGCCCCACTTCTGCCAATGCCGCGCCAGCCATCAGCCTCGGAACGTTTCCCGGCGGAAAAAGCCTTTCCCTGCTCGTGCCGCGCGATCCTGCCAAGCCCGACGTCACCCTGATCATCGAGGCCTCCAGCACCCTTGCTCCGCCTTGGACCGCGCTCGCCACCAGCGTCCACGGCGCGGCGTTTTCCGGCAGCGGCTACGTTTCCGGAGAAACCGCAGGCAGCAGCCTGAAATCCGTGCTCATCCGCGACACCGCCACCACCCTCTCCGCCCCATGCCGCTTTCTCCGCCTGCGCGTCACCCGATGACCTCTTCCATTTCCTACCAACCCGTTACTTCAAAGCTTTTGCCGAAACTACGTAGCCGGCGCTACTCCTATCCCCAGCGCGGAACAACCATTCCAATCCCCTCCTTTTCAACATGAAAACACACTCCCTGCTACGAGCCAAGGTTGGCTTGAGGTGGATCGTGGCGCTCAGCCTCGGGCTTTCCCCGATGCACCTTCACGCAGCCAACACCGCCCCCGATCTCGATGGGGACGGCGTGCCAAACATCGTCGACCCGGACATCGACAATGACGGCATTCCCAACGCCCTCGATGACAACGTCGACGGTGGCATCGCCAAATCCGGCCCGTATCTCGGCCAGTATCTCGGCGATCATATCAACAACGACAACCCGGGCGAAAAGGACATCGATGGCGACGACCAGGCCGATGATTCCCTCGGCGAAACCGACATCGACGGCGACGGCAAGACCGACAACGACGCCTTGGAGAACGACATTGACGGCGACCGCCGGGCGGACAATGCCCCGGGCGAACTCGATGAGGACGGCGACGGACGCATGGACGATGCCTCCAGCGAGGACGATATCGACGGCGACAGCCTGGATGACGACGACATCCTTGAACTCGACATCGACGGCGACAACTCCCTCGACACGGTCGACTCCGACATCGACGGCGATGACAAGTCCAACAGCGCAATCGACGAAGTCGATATCGACGGCGATGGAAAACTCAATGGCGACGCCGACGAGGACGACACCGATGGCGACGGCGCCAAGAACCGCGAGGACGGCGACGACGACAACGACGGCCTCTATGACGAGGACGACGACGATCACCATGACGAAGACGACGAGATCAAGGTCCACACCGATCTCACTCCGACGAATGCCGCACTGAATCATAGCGAATCCCGCGTCACCATTCAGCGCATGGCCACCGGCACGATCGAGCTGAAGGTGGGCGCCGGCGACTTCGATCCCGGCACCTACAACATCGTCATCGGCGGCACCTTACGCGGCACCCTGGTCCTTTCCGGCAGCAGTGGAAGCGCCTCCGGCGAACGGAAATTCAAGAACACTTCGACGACCACTACCGGGGAATTCCTCCCGCTGAACTTCGAGGTCATCAACCAGCCGATCCGCATCGAGCTGGGTGGCGTGATGTATTACACCGGCACGATCCCAGTTCCTCCGGACGTCCCTCCCGGCGGAGGCCCGGTCGAGCCGCCCGTCACCAGCGTCCTGACTCAGCCTTTGACCGCCGGATCCTCCAGCCCGCTGGCCGCCAGCGCCAAGGTCGTCGTCGACATCGGACTCATCGGTGTGATCGAAATCGAGATTGAGGCCGAGTCGCTCGCCACCGGCACCTACACCGTCACCATCGGCGGCGTGGAACGCGGCACTCTGGTCATGGCCCTCGATCAGGGCACCGTGAAAGGCCACCGCCATTTCGAAATCATCCCGGATGAGCCCGATGAGCTGCTGCTGGATTTCCCGGTGGTCGGCCAGCCGCTCATCATCAGCCAGAGCGGCACCACGTATTTCTCAGGAATCATTCCCGGGGGGGGATAAGGCAGATCGGACCCGCCCCGGCGGTGTCTGGTACCGGAGCGCCCCGTCTTCATGGAGTCGGGGCGTTTTTGTGTCGCGGTGTCCGGCAGGTCGTGAAGGATTGAAATATCCGGCCGGTGCTGATCGTTTTGGCCGCGTTCCTTTTGCTTCTCTATTTCTCCATGAAATCCATCCGCGTTCTTTGCATCGGTGCCGGCCACATGGGCCGCTCCCACGCCCTCGCCTATCATCAGCTTCCCGGCTTTGAAATCTGCGGCCTCGTGACCCGTTCACCGGAATCCCGCGCCGCCCTGAATGCCGAGCTCGGCGGAGGCTACCCGGAGTTCGCCGATTTCCATGAAGCCCTGCGCGAGACGAAGCCGGACGCCGTGTCCGTTTCCACCTACCCGGACACCCACGCCGAATACGCCATCGCCGCCTTCGCGGCGGGTTGCCATGTGTTCTTGGAAAAGCCGCTCGCCGAGACCGTCGCCGAGGCCGAGCAGATCGTCGCCGCCGCAGTCAAGGCCGGCCGCAAACTGGTCATCGGCTACATCCTCCGCCACCACCCGAGCTGGATCCGTTTCATCGAGCTGTCCCACACCCTCGGCAAACCGCTGGTGATGCGCATGAACCTCAACCAACAATCCTCCGGGTCGAGCTGGCTGACGCACAAGAACCTGATGGCGTCCATTTCCCCGATCGTCGACTGCGGCGTCCACTACGTCGATGTGATGTGCCAGATGACCCGCTCGAAACCGATCCGCGTTTCCGGCATCGGCGCGCGACTCAGCGATGAGCTGCCCGAGGGAAAGATCAACTATGGCGCGCTCCAGGTCACCTTCGCCGATGGCTCGGTCGGCTGGTATGAGGCCGGCTGGGGCCCGATGATGAGCGAGGTCGCGTTTTTCGTGAAGGACGTCGTCGGACCGAAAGGCTGCGTCTCCATCGTCGCCGAGAAAGCCGCCGCCGAGGGACAGAGCGCCAACGTCGATGCCCACACCCAGACGCAGGCACTGCGGCTGCATCACTCGAAGCTCACTCCGGAAGGCACCTTCGCCCGCGCCGATGAAACGATCCGCCTCGACGACGAGCCGGACCACGACCAGCTCTGCCATCGCGAGCAGGAGTATTTCCTCAACGCCATCCTCGGCGACCTTGATCTCACCGACCACATGCAGGACGCCATCTCGTCCATGCGCATCGTCGCCGCCGCCGACGAAAGCTTCCGCACCGGAAAAACCATCGACCTCTAACAGACCATGAATCCCCGCCTCTTCCTCCTCTCCTCCATTGCCCTCGTCGCGCCCGCCTTCGCGCAGGATGCCGCCCCGGCCGCGAAATCCCGTGACCTCTTCAACGGCAAGGACCTCACCGGCTGGCACGGCGAAGGCTACGCCGTCGAGAACGGAACTATTGTCTGCACCCCCACGGGCCGGAACCTGATCACCGACGAGACCTTTTCGAACTACGTCCTCGACTTCGAGTTCCAGCTCACGCCCGGCGCGAACAACGGGCTCGGCATCCACTACCCCGGCACCGGCGATGCCGCCTACACCGGCATGGAGGTGCAGATCCTCGACAGCACGGACCCGAAATACAAGGACCTCAAGCCCTATCAGTTTCACGGCTCGCTCTACACCATGGTTCCCGCCAAGCAGGGCGCGCTCAAGACCGTCGGCGAGTGGAACCAGGAACGCATCATCATCGAAGGCAAGGACATCCGCGTGGAGGTCAACGGCCAGGTCGTCCTGAGCTCGGACCTCGACAAGCTCAACGTGGAGTTCCCCAAGCATGCGGGAGCCAAGCGCCGCGCCGGCCACATCGCCTTCTGTGGCCATGGAGACAAGGTCGCGTTCAAGAACATCCGCATCGCCGAGCTGCCGCCAAAGGCGAATTCCGAAGGAGTCAAAACTTCCGGCTTCACCCAGATCTTCGACGGCCAGACCCTCACCGGTTGGAAGCCGGAAAAGGATGGCGACATGAGCTGGACCGCCATCAACGGCCTGATCAAACACGACGGAGCCGCCAAGCCCGCAAGCCAGCTCTGGACCGAAAAGGAATACGGCGATTTCACCCTGGTCCTCGATTGGCGCTGGTCCGGTCACGGCCCGCTCATGAAGCGTCCGGTCCTGGGTCCCGATGGCAACGAGAAGAAGGACGCGGACGGCAAGCCGGAGATGATCGAGGTCGAGGAACTCGACAGTGGCGTCTATGTCCGCGGCAACGAGAAGAGCCAGGTCAATCTCTGGAACTGGCCCGCCGGCTCCGGCGAGGTTTACGGTTACCGCACCAACAAGAGCCTCGCGCCCGAAGTCCGCGCCGGTGTCACTCCGAAGCTGAAGGCCGACAAGCCGCTCGGTGAATGGAACCGCACCATGATCACCATGAAGGGTGACCGCCTCACCGTCGTCCTCAACGGCCAGAAGGTCATCGATAACGCGCAGCTCCCCAACGTCCCCGCCAAGGGCAAGCTGGCCCTCCAGCACCACGGCGCGTCCATCGACTTCGCCAACCTCTGGATCAAGGAGCTGTAAAAGGAATTGGCCCATCCATATCCCTCAAAGGCAGGCGTGACCGGGACGGAATGGTCCGCGAGTTGGTAGGCCAGCGAATGGAAATCGCGGACTTGTGTGTAGTCCCGTGATTGGTCAGCATCCACGGCGAATCATTCAACCATCATGAAAAGACTGCTACTTCCCGCGCTGGCCGCGGCCGCTGCCTTGAGCCTCTCAAGCTGCTTCCAATCCGAAACCGTGATCCATCTGAACAAGGATGGCAGCGGCACCCTCGTCGAGACCAACACGGTCGGAGCCCAGATGATCGCCATGATGGGCCAGATGGCCGGACTCGGCGGTGAAGAGGAAAAGGGCAAGGACCCGCTCGCCGAGATGTACTCGGAGGAGCAGGCCAAGAAAAAGACCGCTTCCTTCGGCGAGGGCGTGACCTTCGTGAAAGTGGAGAAGGTCGAAGCCGATGGCAAGAAGGGTGGCCGGGCGACCTACAAGTTCGCCGACATCAACAAGCTGAAAATCAATCCTGACGCCGGTGCGGATGGACTGAAGGACACGATGCCCGCTGCCGAGGAAATCAAGGAGGCCGAGAAGAAGGTCGAGCCGGTGACCTTCGCTTACGCCGGTGGCAAGCTCACAGTCAAGCTGCCCCAGCCGGATGCCAACAAGGCGGGCGCCGAGGAGGCTCCGAAGGCGGAGGCGGGAGAGCAGGATCCGCAGCAGATGGAGATGATGAAAAAGATGCTGGGAGACATGCACTTCAGCCTGAAGCTGGTCGCCGATGGCGGCATTTCCGAAACCAACGCCACCTACTCGGAAGGCGGCACGATCACCTTGATGGACATGGACTTCGGCAAGATCGTGAAGAACGAGGCCGCGTTCAAGAAGCTGCAAACGCTGGATCAAAACGATCCCGAGGCCTTCAAGACCGCGTTCAAGGACGTCGAAGGCCTGAAGTTCGAGACGAAGAAGGAAGTGACCGCGACGCTGAAGTAATCCGCCGCGGATTTTTCATTCCGATTTTCCCATGAGCGGGCGGGCTGGGTTCCATGAGGAATCCGACCCGCCCGTTTCATTGGGCGGAGCTCACCAGTCGCCGGAGCTTGTCGGCACGTGGTTGGCGCTCGAGGCCAGCGAACAGTTCGCATACAATACACCGCCCAGCGGAAAGAGATCGGCGTTCTGCCTCTGGAAGGTGCCGCCGCCGGCGCAGGATTTCCCGCCGGTGGCGATCTGATAGAGCGAGGACTCGATGTAGCCTTTTTCCATGAGATGGCGGGCGATGTCCTGGGTGCCATACTCGGTGTACGGGTGGCCACCGGCATTGTAGCCGTAAAGGTTCTGGTAGGAACGGACGGCAACCTGGAGGCTCCGCAGCGTGACGACGCACGCGGCGCGATCGGAGCTGCGTTTCCATGACTGGGTGGCCATGAAGAGGACAGCAAGTAGTGTCAGCAACACGGCAAGCACGACTGTCGTTTCGATCAGCGTGATGCCATGCAGCGAAAACACCCGGGGGGGGCGGATTGTTTTCATATGGTGGGGGGGAGGCCCTCACCCTACCAAAAATCCAAACCGCGCCCATCACGCCATCGCGTGTCACCGATGGCCGGGTTCTCAGGGCTTCGGCTTGGCCGATTTCCGGATGACATCGAAGCGGCTCCGCATGTCCTCGGCGGTGCCAATGGTGAGATGGATCATGTAGTCATGGCGGAAGCCGGGAGTGATGGCCAGCGTCTGGATCGGTGCGAAGTAGGAGCAGCCACCACCTTGCGGGCCGCTGGGTCCCTTGAAGCGATAGCAGGTGACCTTCGCGGTACCGGGGAAATAGACGCCGAGTCCGCGGCCATCCGGCCCGACGTAGCCGGCCCATTCCTCGTCGATCTTGCGGGATTCATTCGGCCAGCCAGGGGTGTCCTTTTTCAAGGGCTCGCCGGTCCAGGGCTTGTCGCCGGTGTAGTAAACCAACTCCGGCAGCGCGTAGTCCATGAACACCGCGGGGAGTTCCTGATGAGTGGCGGGATGGACGGTTGTCCCCTCGTAGGCAAAGCGGAAGCGGATGTGGGCGACAAGGCCCTCAAGCGTGATCCACTCCTCCATGCGGCATTCCTCGAGCAATTGTCCGCCGGCCCAGTTGATCGGGATGCTCTTCACGTAGAGCGACTGGTCAGTGACCTTGGATTCCAGAACCTTTGAAGGCGTTCCCTGATAGTGGCCGCCCTGGACGGGATTCCAGCGCCAGGGTTTCTTCGCCCAGACCGAGCCATCCGGCGCGCCGTAATACGACTGCTGGACGAAGCGGCCCCGGTCGGCGTGGTTGAGGAGATTCGGGCCGTCCGGCAGTTCGCTGAACCAGAAGATCGAGCCTCCTGAAGTCATATCGACGCCGATCTTCACCTTGCCGTTGGAGAGGAATTTCGGATCAGAGGCGACCTTGGGGTCGGCGCCATTGGCGAGGAGGCAGGTGAGCGAAAGGAGGATCAGGGAGCGCATGGGGAGTTCCCACAAGGAAGATTAGAATTGCCGAACTAGCACGACCAAAGCCGAACAAGCCCGAAATCTAGGGGCTTTGCGGGCCATGGCTGACCCAGAATCGGGCCGGTCGGCAGTTTTAGAAGATCGGGGCGCTGGAGGGCGGTATCCACGGACAGATTAGAAAATGGAGGGATTCAAAACGGGTTGCCGTTGTTCCGGTCGTAGGACGGCCCGTGCTGGTCGATCATTTCCTCGCGCAGCTTCTTGGCGGCGGCGGCTTTGGTGCGGCGGGTCTTGTTGCGGGCCTTGGCGTCGCCACGATCCTCGTGGAGGCGGATGCGGGAGGTGACATCGTAGAGCAGGTGCTCCAGTTGCTTGAGGGTCAGGCGGGCCTCCAGGTCATCGAGCTTGGTGAGGGTGTTGGACTTCGATCGCGCTAGGTGGATGACATACCCGGCTTCGACAGCCCGCCCGAAACGGATGATCGCGGCCTTGCGGGTGAGAAGGCCAGCCAGCTTGCGGTGAGCTGGCCCGGCCATTTGCCAGGGCGTGTCGGGCTGGTGTTGCTCGTGCTCGGCCTGCGCCTCGGCGGTGAGCTGCTCGACGCTGGTGGTGGCGAGGTGAAGGTGGAAGGCCAGCTCCTGGCGGATCAGGTGAGCTTTGACGGCGCGGTTTTCGTGGGTGTCTTCCTCGTCGCCGTGATCCTTGACCTTGCCGGTTTTCATGGAGGTTTCAAAGGCCTCGACATCGCGGTCGGACTTGCTCTGGAAATGCTCCAGGACCTTCCGGAAATGGCCGTTCTTACCGCCATCGAGCTTGGATAGTCCGGCGCGTCCTGTGAGACCCAGAACCTCGGCTCTGCGCCAGTCCTCGAAGTTCATCGAATCGGGGACGTTGCCGAGCTTGCACTGGAAGTCGTAGGCGTAACGGGCCTCGATCACGAGGGGCTTGATCTCCGCTTTGGAAATGCTGCCGTGATCCGGATCGGGGAGCTTGATCTTGCGGGACTTCTGCGGGCTCTTTGCAGACCGGCTCGTGGTGGCTTTTTTCGTGGTCATCGGGATTCAGGGTAGGGCGGTAAAGCCGAGTGAAGTGAGAGGAATTCCGGCTCTGCGGATGGCCTCATCCAGGCATTTTTGAGAGCGCCAGCGCTGGCCGGGCGTGACGTTTTCGAGGCTGATCGAGAGACCCCGGCCAGCTTTGAAATCCTCGCGGATATAACCGAGAAAGCGCTCGGTGAGACTCTCGTCTTCACGCGCCATGATTTCCGCGCTCTCTTCTGCGATCGCGCAGTAAAGATGGAAGGGCGTCCGTGGTCGGCCCATGACACGGGCCTCAGAGTTCGCGCCATCAAAAAGGGTGAGGTAATAGCGCTGCCGATACTTCGGCTGCGCCTCGAACCAGCGCATGTCAGAATCGTCGGGCTGGTGCTCTTGCATCCAGGCCAGGCAGAGACGCTCCTTCGTCCAGAATTCGCGCTCTTTGCGAGCGTTCTCAGCCCAGTGCCGCCGGAGCTGTTGCTCTGGATCGGTGCCGTCGAAATCAAGCTCGGCCTGGTCGCTCATTGGATCAGTCGAGGAATGAGGTTTGGCCGGATGAATCGGCGACGGCTTGAGCTGCTGGAACTGGTGCTTTCAGCGGCTCGCCTGAAGGTGCGTAGGAGTCCTGCCATGCGCGGATGGCATCGAATCCCCCGGCGAGAATTTCGGGCGATGCGTAGCGGGCTCCAGGGCGGGCATATTCGCAGGTCTGATCCGGCCTCATTTGAGGGCGACCAGACATCGGGATGGCACCCCTCCCACACCGCTTTCCGATCGGTCCGGAGTAGTGGCAACACATCCCGCAAATGATGACCAGGCGCTCGCTCATTTGATCAGAGGTTGAAGGCTTCGAGGAACTCGTCGTCGTGGATCGGGAGATCACGCTTGGCGTCGCAGTGGCGGCACTGGAGGTAGCCCGTGCAATCCGGGTTCTCCTCCTCGTATTCGAGCATCCAATGGTGCTCGGTTGCGTATTCTTCCTCGTGGTCGCAGCAGAGGTAGCAGCGGCGGGGGCAGACAGGGCCGTCGAAGGGCTTTGCCTTCTCGTAGTGGACCAGCTCGTCAGCGGTCACCTCGAATTGCACCTCGACTACGCTGCGCTCTGGCTCACCAGGTCGCCGGGTGTGGTTGAAAGCGGAGATCAGCCGCGTCGCCCAGGTGTTGGCTTCGGCCTCGTTGGAAACGGCCACCCGCTCAGCGAGTCGCTTGCCGAGAAAACGTGGATCGATGAGATTGTCGGCATCGTAGGTTTCCTTCCAGGGCTCCTCTTTGCCTGACCGAATTGTGATGATGACTTTCGTGCTCATGGGCGGTTCGATTCGAGGTAGGTTTCAGGGCTGGCGGCATCGGCGGCGCACTGGACTTTCGCCCTGGGTGCGAGCTTGGCCTTGTTGCAGAAATCAGCCATTTCGCGGAGGCGCTTGAGGCCGTGGGCATGCTTGGCGGTCATCTGCTTTTTGCGGTCAAAGCGAAGGGTGTGAAATTCGCCGTCCTCGCTGGTCGTGACGATCCAGGTGAACTCCTTTTCGCGGGCGATCAGCTCGCCTTGTTCGCCCGCCTTTTTGCGTTTCCTTTTCACGGCTGGGGGCTGGGGGCTGGGGGCTTCAATGCCGCTGTTAGATTCGTTCATGGGGGTCTGGGGTGGTGGTTCGGTTTCAAGCGGGAGTGGCCTTGCGATCTGCCTTGGGAACTCCGTGGAATTCGATGCGGCTGAGGCCTTTGAAATTATTCACGATGACGGTGGCTCCAGGCATCATGTCCGGATACTTCGAGACCGGGCTGGAGACGATTTTGGCGCGAGCAAAGGGAGGCATCCCGTAGTTGTCCTCAAGCTTCTCAATCCAGATCAGAATAGGCTCCGGATTCGTGCCGCCTGTAGAGTTGATGCGGGCCAGGTAGGGAGGCTTTGTTTTCGCGGTCACGCGATGAGTCGTCATCGTGACCTGGTGAGTGGCGATGGATTTGGCTTTCACGACTCGGCGGCGCTGGAGGTTTCAAGCGGGGCGGGCAGACCGAGCACCGGGTTTTCCTTTCCGGGCTCAACGAGGTCGTAGTCGAGCTGCTCGATCGCCGCGCAGGCGGTGGCGGCGATGTTGAGGAGCTGGCGGCGGAACTTCCGGACATCGCCCGGCAGGTTTCCGTTCTGCTTCAGGTGCAGCGCATGCTGTGAGGCTTGGCCGAGCTTCTTGCTCAGGATGGCCGACCATTCGAGCGGTGGTAAAAACGGGCCGGAGGGCCAGCGCTTGTCTTGCTGGAAGCGTGCCTGCTTCACATCGGTCAGAACACCCATGAGGCGCTGTAACGAGTTCGGATGCCACTCTTCTGTGCCGTCCTCCCACATGGCCATCATAGACTCCATACTGTCGCCTTGCTCGTGCATGATCTCGTCCATCGTTTCGCTGCTGCACTGAGAGTAGAAATCACTCAGATCCATGGGCGTTGCGTCTCGATTGGCCGCGCCCTGATCGAGCGCTTCGATGATGCCGGAGGGCAAGGTGACGGTGGCAGTGGCGTGGAAAACCTCGTCCTCACTCTGGTAGTATCCGTGAACGATGAGCGTCTCGGGGTTCAGGAAGTTGAACTCTATGTGGTCTGGCAATTTTCGTTTCATGACTGTGGTTTATTGGGGGTTGTGGAGAGGGATGCCGGTGGCTGGTGAAGGTAGCCGCCCCGCTGCTCAACAGCGGCCAGCCACCGGCAGAGGGTTCAGACGACGTCGCGGGCGTTGTCCCAGGCGATGACGGTGCGGCTCTTCGGGATGCCTCCCTTGTCGCGCTGGAGGCAGGCATTGATGAAGGCAGGGGCGGCGGTGCCGAGGATCTCGCGGGCAGCGCGGCGGAATGCCTGGCCGTCCTTGGGAACGCGATCGAAGCTGCGGCTGTCGGAGTAGAAGGCCGGGAAGTGCTGGCCTGCTTGCGCGGCGATGGCCTTGTGAATCTCGCTGTCTGGCTTGAAGGAGGCGATGATCTGGTCGCTCTCGAATACGACGGGAACGATCCGATCTGCACTGACGGCGAGGAACTGACGACCCTCTCGATCTTCTTCCTGGAGCGGGATCTGGTCACCTTCGAGTCCGGCCTGTTCGAGGCGGCTTTCGATGGCCTTCAGCTCGGCGGCTAGGGTCTTCTGCTGCTTCTTGATTTCGAGGCCGCGTGCGACGTCGTGGGCGATTTGGGATGCTGTCATGGGATTGAGGATTTCAGGGTTGGCGATGGAAAAGATCAGAGTCCGAGACGGCCCTTGAGCAGGCCGATGCGGCGATCGATGGAGGCGGTCACTCGTGGGATCTGCTTTGCGCTGCGGGCGAGAAACTTGCGTTGCGCGTCCTTGGCCTTTGTAAGGGCGACGAGTAGGCGGCTGGCTTCGTGGTCGAAGTCCTTCTCAACCTTGCGGCGATTGGCTTCGAGGGTCTTGATTTCAGCGCGGATCTGTTTGCGCTCGGCAGTGGCGATGCTCTTCGGTTTGGCAGGCATGATCGTGGGTCGGTTTGTGGTTCAGGCCTCGGTGAGGCGGTCTAGGAGATCGAGGTGATGGGCGCGGAGCTGCTGCGCGTGGTCGCGGTAGCGGATGACGGTGTTGACGTGGCCCTGGGCGGAGCCGTGGGACTGAAGGTTGCCGACGATGACATCGAGGTAGTCCTGAAGGTCGTGGGCCATCTGCTGGGCGGTGATGTGGCACTCGGCGATGGGGTCGCCATGCGCGGCGGCGAGGATGACCGGGGCGCGGTTGACCAGGTCGGCCACGCGCTGTTCGTCGATGAGGTCCGCGATCATGGGTTCAGACGGTTGCAGGTTGGCCGCAAAGGATCTGGACGGCGGCACGCCAGTGGCCCGCGAAGAGCGGGTCCGTGGAGAGTTCCTTGCAGCGGCGGAGCGCATGGATGGCCGTGCCGTGATCGGCGGCACCGACCGCGAGGGCCAGCTCCTGGAGTGTCCAGTGGGGCTTCGCTTCACGCAGGAGGCCGATGACGGTGAAGCGGGCGAACGCCGCGTTCCTGGTGCGGCGTGGTCCGGTGATGACAGCGGCGGAAATGCCGGTGGCCGTGGCGACGGCCTCAATGATTTGATCCTTGGTCATGACTGTTGGTTTCGTTGGGGGTTGGATCGATGGCGGGGCCTTCGAGGATGTCGAAGGGACGCCACACGCAGACGGAGCATGGCTGGCCACATTCCCAGGACTCCTCGTCGTTCCAGACACCGATGAGGGTGAGAGGGCGACCGTGGATCGGGCATGTGGGTTTGGGGCGGGGAGCGTTCATCCGAGGAGGGAGTGGGCGAGCTTGCGGAGGGCGATGTAATCGCTGCCCATGGCGCGGATTTGAGAGAGGCGACGGGCGGCGGCTTCGTTGATCTCGGCGACGGTGCAGTGCTGAAAATGTTTGTAACCGGGGCAGCCTGGAGCGCTGACGATGCGGTTCCGTGAGAGGGACTTGAGCTTGCGGACCTTGCGGTCGTTGAAGCCCAGGGCGGCTTCGAGTTCCTTGGCCGTGGTCCACTCGGCTCCACGGTTCAGGAGGTAGAGGCAGAGGGCGTCGACTTCGCTGGCTTCCACGACGGAAGCAGCGGCGAAATCGAAGTGTCTCTGCTCGTTCATCTTAGTCGGAGGGCAGGGTGTAGTTGCGGACGAGGCGGGCGTGCGCGGAGCGGATCGCCTTGCGTGGATCATCGCGCAGGTCCTTGCTGACCTTGCGGAGTTCCTCGGCAAGGATGACGGTCTTCTTCACGGCGCGGAGGCGACCTTCCTGGAGTCCGATGGCGGCGGTCAGATCCTCGATCGCTTCAGCGGTCGCGAGGTCGCTGTATTGATGGGCCACGCGCTTGGCGGCGGCTTGGATTTCATCCTTCTCCAGCTCATAGACGCCGTGAATGCCGATGCGGGAAAACTGCTGATCGTTCTCCTTGATGCGTTCGAGGATGTCGTCATTGCCGACGAGTCCGATGGGGCACTCCGCCTCGTCGTGGAAGTCGAAGAGCATCTGGCGACCGCTGCCATCGAGGCGGTGGGTGTTGTCCACGATGAGCATCCGGGAGAAGCCCTTGAATCGGCTGATGCAGTGCTTGTAGCGGCTGCTGTTGCCCTTCCAGGTGGAGCGGTCGATCTGCGCCATGATGAGGCCGAGCACGCCGTCAGCATCGCGGGTGGAGGCATTGAGCGTGATCTGGACGGCAGAGGGGTTTGCCCAGGTGTAGTTGTGGATCGCGGAGGTCTTGCCGTTGCCAGCCGGGCTGGTGAACAGGCCGATGTCGCCGGTGCGGCGCACCAGGTCGAAGCCATTGCCCATGCGGCGGGTGACGCTGGTCTCGAAGATCACGGCACCGAAGGCGATGCGATCGCGAATAGACTTGAGAGTGTCGCGGAAGCGGGCCTCGAAGTTCGGCACCTGGCGGTCGAGTTTCCCGTTGATGTATTTCGACAGGAAGGTCTCGGTGACGCCTTCGATTCCGAGGCGGGCGGCGAGGCCCTTGTTGCTGAGTTTGAGATCGGCGCGGAGCTGGATTAGTTCGGCGACGGTGGCGGGGTCTGTTGGGAAGTAGGCCATGACTGTGGGGTGTTGGGATTGCGAGGTGGGGGAAGATCAGAAATCGAGGTCGTCGGTGTGGGTGGTCTCGACGTGCGGGGCGATGTTGCTGAGGGCGTCGTCGGCGAGTTCGCCGGGGCTGGTGCCTTTGCGCTGGCGGGTGGTCTTGATCTCGCTCTTAGGCGTGACGTCGCGGGCCTGTTGAAGCAGATCCGCGTTGAGCTGCTTGACCGCATCGCGTCGATCGGCCACGGGCTGCATGGCGCGGCGCACAGGCGCTTCCAGCGTGGACTTGAGGCGGGAGCGCTGGGCAAACATCGCTTCGAGCTGATTGTTGTCCTTCCCGATCCGGACGCTGCGGATGAGCGTGCCGATAAACTGGAACTTCATGTCGCAGACCAGCAGGACGTCCGGGCGCAGCGGGTTGAGGTAAACCATCAGCTCGTCACCAGGGGAAAGGTTCTCGGTGCGTCCGCGTGGGGTGGTGAGCTGCGGGAGGTAGATCAGCTCCACGCCTGGGAGAAGCTCCTCGGTGATGTGCAGCTCGTGGTTGTTGCGGACCTTCACGTGCTTTGCCCAGGTGGTCGGCAGCAGGTGGATGGCGTCCTTCCAGTCGAGCTTCTTGATCGCGGGATCTTGCAGGTTGACGGCGCGGGCGACTTCCGGTGACCAGGGGATGATCGTGCTGAGGCTGGGGTCCAGCGACTGCTCGCACAGGGCGGTGTCACGCAAGGTCTGCGGGAAGCGTGCAAGCTCGCTGCGGGGACGCCATTTGCCGGGCTCGTCGTCTTTCCAACGCCAGACGGGCTCCATGAAGTGGCAGTCCGCCCAGCCTTCCATGTTGTGATCCGTGCGGTTCCGCAGGGCGCGGTAGATGAGCGGGGTGAAGCTGGCCAACTCCGCGCCGGTGAGGTAGTTCGACAAGAGGCCTTCGTTGAGGCGGTCCTGCATGTATTGCGGGAACTCGCAGACATCGCGGATGATGCTGCGCTCGTATTGATCAAGGCCGTAGGTTTCCTCGGGGGCCTCGTCGGGGTTCCGCCCGGTCTGTCCGATGAGCGGCAGCATGTAGGTGCGGACGACGTGGAAGAATGACTCGATGGGAGCCTTGAAGCGCGGGTTGCCGGATGACTGCGGGCCGTAGAGCAGCTCCTTGAACGCGGCCTGGTTGAAGAGGGCGGACGATGCTGTCTTGCAGCAGCCGCCGGTGATGGCGAGGACAGCGGCCTCGAAGGAATGATGGCCATCCGGAGTCTTGAGCATCTTGTTCGCCCAGCCCTTGGCAGTGCCGTGCTCCTCGACGTGGGTGGTGCCATCGCCATCGGTGCGGTAGCCCTGCTCGACAAGGATCGTGATGCGATACCAGACGTATTCCTTCTGGGTCAGCGATCGGTTGACCTGCTCCTCGACGTCGAACCAGCGCAGGCGGGTGTGGGGATCGAAGGGGTAGGCGGTGAGGCGGTCCAGCGCGTTGAAGCAGAGCGGCACCATCGGCTTGGCGTAGCCCGGCACGCGCACTTGGATGTCGATCTTCTGGTCATCGAAGAAAACGGTTTCCAGATACTTCGTGCCGACGCGGGTGGAGCGGATGGAGGGCAGGTTCCGGTAGGAGGCGATCGTGCCCTGGCGGGCGAGTGAGGCTTCCCAGTCGCTCGGCTTGCAGCAGCGGCGGAAGGTCTCGGCAGAGAATCCGGCGGGGTAGCCCTTGCCGCAGTCCGGCGGGGCTGAGGCATAGCCGGGGATGGTCCACTGTGGATCACCGGTGCGCTGCCATAGACGCCATTGATCGAGCACTTGGCGGCGGACTTCCGCGCCGCTGTCATTGCGCTGGGCGCAGAGCCAGAGATCCTTGATCCACTGCGCGGTGATGTCTGCCAGGTGCGAGCGGCCCTTGGCGGCAGCCCCGCGACCATCGACCAGGGCGAGGCAGCCGTGTTTGTCGTAGAGGGTTTGCCAGTTCAGGATGGCCTGCTTCGAGACGTGAAGCGTGCGGGCCATGGTGGCGAGGATGATGCCCTTATTCCCCCGCCCCGCACACTTGAGCTGATGGACGGCCCCGAGCTTTCGGAACATGCCGCTCTTCTGGGTGACGGATAGATCGCCGAGTTCAGTGAGGCAGCCTTCTCGGTAAACGAGATCGAGCAGGGAGACGGGAGCGGAGGAGAGGTGCATGGTGAATGACGAATGAGGAATTTCCGAATGACGAAGGGGATCAGGCTTTGACGATCTGGCGGCGGTCGATGAGGCCTTCGATGCCGTGGCGCTTAAATGCACCCACCCATCTTTGAATGCTTTGGACTCTGTAGCCGTGGGCGATGGAGAGTTCGCGTGCGGTGGCATTGGCCTTTCCGGGCTGCGCCTCACTCATGCGTTCAACGCAGTGCAGCTTGAGCAGGACGTTTTGACGGACGGCGGATGGGAGCTGTGACAGCAGCTCGGCTGTGGTTTTCAGCGGTGATTTCATGACTGGAGTTACGAGGGGTTCAGTAGTTCAGACTTCGATGAGCTTGGCCTTGCCGGTCTTGGTGGTGGCCTTCTTGGCTTCGTCGATATCGGCGAGGAGGGCGCGGGCTTCGGCTTCCAGGCTGCCAAGGCTGATGGGGTGCTCGTCATCGCTGAAGGGCGGCAGGGCGAGCAGCAGCTTCTTGTAGTCCGGACTGGTGCGGGCGTTGAACAGGGGGCCTGCCATCGCCTCGAAAAAGTGGAAGGCGAGCTGACCGGCGGTCAGTTCATCGTCGGTGGATTTCTTCCCGGTGTTTTCCGGCATCTTCTTTTTCGGGACGATGCCGAGTTCCTGCATGAGACTTGCCTGGGTCTCGCCATCGGTGAGGGTGCCGATGATGTGATCGACCTTCGCCCATTGCTCGTCGGTGAGGGCCAGCGGGTTTTCGGACTGGAAGAGGACAAGGGCGTCCTTCCTGGCCGGGGCTGGAAGGGCCAGCTTCTTGGCGGTCTTGAGCTTCTTGGTGGTCTTCTCGAAAAGCTCGATGAAGACATCGCAGGAGCGGCGGGAGTAGCCGGTTTCCTGCTGCACCACCTTGTCCCAGGGCAAGTATTCGGCAGATCCTGCCGAATTCTTTTTAGGCTGCCCACGGTGGATTCCATGGGCCTTTTTGAGCGAGGCCAGAACCATGCCGAAGCGCACCTGGCTGCGGAGGAAGAAGCGGCCAGCGGTGCGGCAGGCACCAGCGGCAGCGCGGGCCTGATCCCAGGCGGGATCGCGGGGCAGCTCGGTGGTGACCTCTACCTTGACGGCCTGGGCCTTGCCCTTCGTGAGCTTCTCTGTGCTCTCGGCGGTGAGCTGGCTGCTCACCTTCTTCACGGCGTTCTTGATGGCCTTCAGGAGGGAGGTGCGGAGCATCCCGGCTGGCTGGTCGGTCTCGTAGGCTTCAGCGGCCTGAAGCAGGCGCAGCGTATCGAGGGTGATCGGCTGACCTAGCAGGCGCTTGATGGCGTCGCATCCCTCCTGGGCGGAGGTGTGGCAGATCCATTTGATGTCAGGGTTGGTGGGCATGGGAGCGGAGTGGAAAGTGCGAAGTGGAAAGCGATCAGCGGTTTGGCCACGCCATGTGGTGGCGGTCGTCGGGCCACAGCGCGGGGGCTTGCAGCGGCTCTGCGAAGGGCGTAGTCTGGGCGGATGGATGAACTTGAGAGCCTGTGCCAGAGGGTGATCCAGGAGGTGATTGCCCTGTCCGTGGAGCTGGGGGATATTCCCCTGCCGCCGCGAGGGGAGCGGATCTCTCCGGAGATGAATGACCTGGGGGATGTGGCGGCTCGGCACTGGCTGCAAACGGGGCAGAGGCCCATCCGTCCAGATCTGGCCTATGCGCTGTTCCCTCGCTTCTGGTTCGCCAATGCCTTTCTAAAGCACGCGCTACTTCACGGAACGGAACCTCTGAAAGGCATTCCGCCAAGAGAGCTGCCAAAGGCTCTGCTGCTGGATGTTTGGGAGGAAGTTGGACGGGCAGAGTGGGAAGCGCCGAAGATGGATCATCCATGGGGCGGATGATCAGCTCCTGTTGAACGAAGATCCCGCGTGCCCACTCTTCCGTGATTCCGACTTGATGAAGGCAGAGGCCTACGCAGCCGGACTGGTTGCGGATGAGGGCGATGAGAATGGCGACCGTGGTGATGTGCTCGTTGCCGAGTTCGGCGGCGATGAGGTTGGCCAGCATCAGCACATGCTTAGCGTGAGGAGTGAGGGGTTTCATGGGAAAGGTCGAAAGGGTTCAGTGTTCAGTTTTCAGGAAGAGGTGGCGCGGATGCTTAGACAGCTTTCTCCAACTGAGCCCGCCTTGCGGTTGGGGCCATCCGCGCCATTGGAAAAGTGTTAGAGCTTGAGGTCCGTGATGCGGTTTCCGAGTGGGCCGATGGGGCGGCGGTCACGGTTCTTCCGGGCGCGGCGGCGGTCCCGGAGGTGGAGGATGCCGAAGGCGAGCAGCAGCGGCGCATAGACCGAGGTGGCGGCGGCGAGGATGGTGGCGATGGGGTTCATGGGATGTTGGGAAGAGGGGTTCACGCGGAGACGCGGAGGGCGCGGAGGATGGAGTGGAAGAAATGACGGATTGGATGGGTGGTGATGCGGATTGGATGGGTGGTGAGGCGGACGCGGGGTGCTTTGGCATCGGCAGCGCGGAGGGCGCGGAAGCGGGCGACGGCGTGTTCGGCGGTGTAGAAGGCGACTGGTTTCATGGGAGTTTTCAGCTTTCAGCTTTCAGCTTTCCTCTTTCAGCTTTTCCCACAGCCCGGTGCGGGCGGCGGCTGCACGGAAGGCAGCGAGGGAGGCCTTGCGGCGGGCGTGGATGGCTGCCTTGCTGCACCCGGCGAGGTCTGCGATCTGCGCGGGCGAGAGACGTTTCCCGGTCTGCCGTTCCACTTGGATGGCGGCGACGATGGCGATGTCGATCCGGGCGGAGATCGGAAGGTCAGCCAGTGGATGGGGATCGTCGGAAGGCACGGGCAGAATTGCGGATTGGGGATTGGCGATTGCGGATTGGAAGAGGGGCTTGGCCTTCGTAGCTTCAGCGAAGTAGGCTCAGCGCTTCGCGCCCTGGTAGCTGCGCTGGATGCGGCGGATCTTGGCATCGTGGCGGGCCTGCATGGCCGTCATGGCGGACTCGTGGGCGGCGGCGAGGAAGAGGCGGCTGGCGTCTTCCCAGGCCCAGGCGACGAGGGTGTTCCCGTCAGCGCGGGCCTTGGCGGCGCGTGCGGTGAATTCCTGGTCGAGGGCATCTCGTTCTTGGTGGGTCATGACTGTGGGGGTGGATGGGGTTAGGAGGCGCGGCGGACCTTGGCGGTGGTCTTTTGGATGGCGGCGAATTCGGGGTGGCTGCGGAGCCAGGCGTTCCAGCGGGTGAGGAGTTCGCCGCTCTGGCGCTCACCACTGAGGACGCGGTTGAGGTGGCTGCGGTGGACACCGAGGTCCCGAGCGGCGATGGCGGCACCGGGGAAGCGGACGTGCTTTGAGCAGGATTGGTAGGGAGCGGCGGACATGAGGTGTGAGAGGTGAGAGGGGAGAAGGCGGCGGGCCGTGCAGACCCGCCGCCGGGTGGGTGGGGAATCAGGCCCCGGCAGCGGGCTGCGGCACCGAGTGGGTGACGATGGCCTCGATGCGGTTGGTGTGGATGCGGGCGGCTTCCTCACCCCGGAGGATGAAGACGGTGAAGGTGCCGGAGGAGGTGTGGATGTCCGCCTGCACGTTCATCTCCCGGCCACTGGTGAGCTTCACGCTGTAGAGGTGGGCAGGGCTGGCTGCCTTCTCCGTGGCGACGAGGTCTGCGGACTCACGGCGCTTGGAGGAGACACCGAGGAGGGTGCGCAGCATGCGGGCATGGGTGATGGCGCGTTCCAGGCTCTCCAGGCTGCTGTCCGTGGTGAGGCCGATCCGGCTGGTGATCCGTGCGTCCAGGCCTGCGTAGTCCTCCGGGTGGATGCAGTAGATGGCGGTGATGCCGGAGGCGGCAGCGGAGCTGATGGCGTCCAGGAGGTAGTCGGCGTCTTGCAGCCGGGGGGCTGTGGGGTTCAGTTGAACGATGGTTTTCATACGGGTATCCGTGGTTGTTGGGGCTTGTCGCCGCATCTGTCGCGGGCGACGATGCACGGATGTAAACTCACGTCCGTAAATCATGCAACAACAAAAGCTCACGATTGTAAATTTCGCTTCACGTTTCGAAACCCTGATCAGCCGGTCAGGGTTCTCTCAAAAAGAGATCGCCGCTCGCCTCGGGATTTCCGAAGGCTCCATCGTAAACTATAAGCGGGATCGAATACCAAAGGCCGAAGAGCTTCTAACCATCGCCACCTATTTCGGGGTCACCATGGAGTGGCTCCTAACCGGTGACGAGGACCACACCAGCGTGGTCCAGGAAGCAGAGGCCATTTACCGGATCTCGACGGTGCGGGATCGGGAGCTGAAGGCGATCACCGCCGACTTCGAGAAGCTGCTTGTCCGGCTGCGATCTCTTTCGGCCTTGTAATGTCGCGGGCGACTAGATAACTAGCAGGCCTATGGAAAATCATCTATTGCCAGGATACCTCCACACCGCGCCGAGCACTGAAGAGAAGCTGGAGATCTCCCTGAATTACAATTTCCAGGTGGATGAGAAGCCGGAGCTGAAGGGTTTTTGCCTGCGGCTGACTGAAAAGGCTGAGGGCATCAGGCTGAGTGGCAGCCGCGAAATGGGCGTCTATCTCAGCGTGGAGGAATGGAAGGCGGTGATCTCCAGCATGCAGGCTCAGTTGGCTCTGGCGGAAGAGGCTGTTGTCAAACTCCGGGAAGCATGATCATTGTGTGGCGATGAATCCAAACCTGAAAGAGTGTAAGGCGTGCAAGAAGATGATCTCTAAGAACGCGGCGGTGTGCCCGAGTTGCGGTGAGGGCTCCAGCTCCGGTGGACGGGTGCTGCTGATCATCATCGCGGTGATCTTGGTGTTCATGATCGTGGGAATGCTTGGGATTCTTTGATCAATCGGCCAAGTCGGCTGATTGATTTTCCACGGGCGAGCCGCCCGTGCCCCTCTTACCCCTCTTGCCCCTCTTGGGGGAAGCAACTTACCCCCTGTGCTAGAATGCCGTCATGGCCACGGCTGAACAGCTCACTCTGATCTGGGAAAGCACCCTGGAGCGCGACGGTGAAAACGGCGTGCGCCTGGTGGCGCGTAAGCCGCTTTGCACGATGTCTGCAAAGCAGGCGGCGCGGGTGCTGAAGGTGTCCGTGTGGACGATCAACAAGCTGGCCCGCGCCGGATTGATCGCGGGCCGCAAGCCCGGAGCCGTGGCCACACGCAAGGATGGCCGCGCCTCCAATGCGTCCTTGGTGCTGGATGCGGAGAGCGTGCTCCGCTACGATGCCGAGTGTAAGGCGCGGGGCGGGAAAGCTGGTCTGTGATCGGTGCCGCGTGATCGGAGGAAGAGGCCTCCGGCGGTGAGATAAATCGGAAAGGTGATTGCGGTGTTGGCAGTGCGGTAGGCCATTCCGCAGGCCGTGTTTAGGTGGTTGCGACTCCAACGCAGACCACCTGCACGACACCATGAATCGCAACCAACTCCTCGCCCTTCTCGTCACCGCGCTGGCCTTTCTCGGCGGCCTCGGTGGATACCTCGGATCGAAGCAAGTCATCGCGCAGACGGACGTTGCGGCGGTGAACGAGTTCGGCAAGTCCCTGATCGAGCCGCTGGCCGGAATCCTCCTGGCGGTGGTCGGCGCTGTGCTGGCGAAGGTCCTCCACTACAACTTCGTTCCACCTTCCTCTTCCGATGTTGGGAAGAAGGACGACACCAAGCCATCGGGGGGTGGCGTTCCACTGGTGTTGCTCCTTGGCACGGCGGCAGTGCTCATGACTGTCACGCCGTCGTGCTCCACTTTCGATGACTACGACCTAAAAGGCGCGGCCTACATCGGCGATCGCGATGCCAAGGCCGGATTGAAATTTGAGGGCGGCAACGCGGTCCCATTCGGGAGGGTCACACTCCGCGATCCACAGACAGGCAAGGTGATCGGTTCCGCCGATCTCGAAGCCCACAAGCGGGTCATTGCGACCAAGTGACCCAGCGTGGGCCTGAGCGTTCGCCACTGATCGCGACGCGTGGACGGCCCTGCCACCTCAAAACTCCCAAGCTTCAACGAAGATGCCGATCCTGATTCTCACCCTCCTGCTGCTGGCCGGGCTGCTGATGTTCGCCGGTGGCCTGCTGATCCACGCGGTCGATCAGACGCAGGGCTTCCGTGGTGGGAACGACAACGACTTCGAGAACCACGGCCATGAGTGATCTGCGCGAGACCATCAAAGGCATCCAACGCGCCGTTGGCGTGGACACGGATGGAGTGTTCGGCCCGGTGACTGCCAAGCGCGTCCTGGCGAGCCTGAACAAGGACATCGAGCAGCCCGACTCAGGCAACACGCTGGTGAGTAATTCGGCGGTGCTGATGCTCGATGGTCGATCGATCAGCACACTGGCCCATGTCGATCCAAAGGCCGTCGAGCCCTTCCGCAAATTCCTATGCCTGGCGAAAGCGACGGCGGCGACGATGGGTTGCGACTACCGCGCCATCAGTGGTTACCGGAGCTGGGAGGAACAAGCGGATCTCTACGCGAAGTCGCAGGCCGGTGGTCCGCACGCGGCGCGGCCCGGCTACTCGTGGCACAACTTCGGCACCGCGATCGACTGCGGGGTGTTCCAGGCCGATGGCAAGATCTACCTGGATGACGGCAGCGCGGCCCAACAGCAGCTCGCCGAGCGCGTGCATGCCGCCGTCGCCGCGCATGCTCATGAGTGCGGCCTGGAATGGGGCGGCACCTGGAAGGGCAAGTCCTGCGATCCTCCGCACTTTCAAATCGACATGGGCAGCAGCTCGCCGACGTCCGCCCACCGCGAATCCTACAAGGCGAAAGGATCAGTACTGTGAGCGGCTGGCAAACCTTCGGCGAGCTTTGCAGCTCCACTGACATCGAGGCCGACGTGAAGGCCCTCAGCCCTGAGGATCTGCGTGAGCTGAGAACCACGCTGGCCCGCGTCAATCCGACTGACGGAATCCCTGCGGTGATCGCGGCCATCGCCACCATCGAAGCCGCCGACCGGTGGCAAGCAGAAGGAGGTGCTGAGTGATCCTCCAACTATTCGCGCTGCGCTTCATGAGCTTCCCCTGGTGGATGCCGATGATGGCTCAGGCGGCTCAGGCGACTCCGCCCGCGCCTGATCCGCTTGATAAGCTGCTGCCGTGGATCACTGCCTTCGTGGTTGCGGTGATCGGTGCTGTGGGGGCGTCTCTGGCGCACAAGTCCGGCAAGGCCTCCCGCGTGCAGATCGATCCACTGCCGTTGCCCGTGAAGATGGAAGACCACTTCGTGACCAGGCGCGAGTTTGAGAAGCTGGAGACCACCGTGCTGATCGGTGCCACCAAGATGGAGCAGCTCTTCACCAGGGCCGTGGAGAAGATCGAGGAGCGCGATGAACGGCTGAGCCTGCGGATCGATGATCGAGACGAACGGCTCACGTCGAAAATCGAGGGCGTGGCCAACACCGCTTACCAGGGACGCCAGAAGATCCACATCAAGGTCAACGACTACGGTGAACGGCTCAAGAGCCTGGAGGATCGCAACCCGGTCAAGGGCCGGACCACCCACTGAGAATTTATGCCCGGCAAACCAACAATCTCGACAGCCCGCATCCGCAGGAAGATCCGCGAGGCGCTCAACATCAGCCCCGGCACCGGCAAGACGGAAGCCATGCTGTTGGAGATGGTCAACGAACTCGTCGGCGGTGGCGTGTCCCTCCAGGAGCTGCGCGACGGCATCGAGTGGAACCACTGCGAGACCTACATCCGCACGGCCTTCGATAAGGAAGCCGAGGTGACCGAATGGTTCATCACGAAGGAAGGCATCCGTTTGGAAAACATCACGTGAATGGAACCCGACAAGGAAATCAGGGCAGACGCCAAGCTCAAGAACCTCAGCGCCGAGGAGCGCGAGATTCTGTGGCAGTTCCGCAATCCGGAGCCGGGAGGGAAGAAGCTGAAGTTCTCAGCCATCCGCGTGGAGATCGCCTTGCGCTTTGGCTTCACCGTTTCGCCTGGCACGCTCTCGGACTTCTATGCTTGGCAGCGCCTGAACAAGCGCTGGGAAGCGGCCCAGGCAGTCGCGGCCCAGGCGCGGGAGGAGCTGGCGAAAGATCCGACGATTTCCGACGAGGAACTCGACAAGTTTGCGGAGCGCGTCCTGAAGGCGGAGACAGCGGTCAACCGGGACGTGAAGGGCTACGTGGCGATCCGGAAGCTCGGGCTCGCGGAGAAGGTCGTGGCGTTCAACCAGGACAAGCTGACGGCAGCGAGCAAGTCGAAGATCGACGCGGGGCTCGATGCGCTGCTGACGGAGATCCAGGGGAACCCCCGTGCGCTGAAGCTGTTCCAGGAACTCAAGCTGGAGGTCTCGAAGGCATGAGCGCGAAGAGCCGATTCACGGAAGCGCAGCTCCGCGCTGAAGGCAGCGTGTTCGAGAAGCTCGGCGCGGCGCTCGATGCCGACTTCAAGTCCGGGCCGGTGACGGCATCGAGCCTGAAGGAGTTCCTGCTGACGAAGGCCCGCGTGAAGCTGAGCGGCGGGGAGTATGGCCCCTACACCTTCGAGGGCAGGCCGGTCATCGAGCACATCGTCGATCGCTTCGACATGATCCTGGGCAGCTACACCGGCGAGCCGCTGGCCGATGCCAGCTTCGATGTCTGCGGCGGTGCCCAGTGGGGCAAGACGATCTTCGCCCTGAATTTCGGCGTCTACCTGACCTCATGCCGCTTTTACAACTGGGGCTACTACCTGCCTGATGATGACCTGGTGCAGGGCATCGTTGACACCAAGCTGCGGCCCGACGTGGTCGAGCAGATCGACGGCCTGCAAGGCATGATGGAACTCGGCACCTCGGTGACCGACAAGGGCAAGAAGGTGGTGAACCGCAAGGGTGCCTTCATGGTGACGGACGGCACGCGCAAGGCGTTCGCGATGATCCGTGGCATGGGCAAGATCCCGACGAGCTTCTCCATGGACTGCGCGATGGAGGATGAGAAGGACGACATCCCGGAGCGCAATTCGAAGTTCCTCTCCGGTCGTATGACCGCCTCCCCTCTGCGCCTTAGCTCGTCGATCGGCACGCAGCGGAAGTTTGGCAAAGGCCAGCACAAGAAGTTCATGGACGGCACCCAGGAGGTGCAGTTGTTCGCGGTCGGCGACACCGGACGCACCATCAACATCGAGGAGAACTGGCCACAGGTCTGCCGCATGGCGGTCGATGGCACTCCGAAGCCGAGCGATCCGGTGTTGACCATGGCAGGCAACTTTAAGCGCGGTGAGCAAATCTTCGATTACGATCCGGCAGCAGTCTTCTATGTGGCCGATCCTGAAACCGGCATCCTGCTGGATCGGAACAAGCCGATCTTCCACGAGCGTCGTCCGGATCGGGCGAAGCTGCGCCGCTGGTCGATTCGGGTTTCCCAGGTGGCCGTCGCGGCGATCTCCCTGAGCCAGCCGGTGAGCCGGTGGCAGGATGCGGTCAAAGACCCGGAGATCATGGAGGTCTTCTACTGCGACGTGCTGGCGCTGCCACGCAACAGCAGCCAGGCGCTGACTCCAGAGATCATCGAGCGGAGCCGCAGCATCGAGCAGCCCTTCGATCTACGCCTGAGCCTGCGGGATGGCTGCAAGAGCTTTGCGGGCGTGGATACTGGAAACCGCTGCTGGTTCTTCGCCCGTGAAGTGGAGGGCGAGTTCGTGAAGCGATCGCTGTGGGCGGAACAGATCCCACTCGGTGACCTGGTGCGGCGGACCGTTCACCTGGCGAACCTCCTCGACATCGGCTGCCTGATGGTGGACGCGCACCCGGCTGTCGATCAGGCCCGCGCCATCACCTATGCGCTCAACGACCTCGAAGGCATCGACTGGCCGATCATCGACGGCGATCCTGACAAGCAGAGGATCTCGTTCCCTGGTGGATTGGTGTGGGATGGCAGGCTGAAGCGCTGGGAGAACCTGCGGGCGGCAGTGGTCCAATTCACCAAGGCACCTGGTGGCGGCATCACGCAGAAGCTCGGCACCGAAGAGGAAGCTGGGCGCACCAAGTTCTATCCGATCATCCAGTGCAACCGCGCAGATCTGATCGGGCGGGTCGTCAACGAGTTCCTCGGCCCGAAAGAACAGGTCACCCGCGTGTCCAATGGCAAGGTGGTCGAAGAGCCCGTGATGCGGCTGTGCCGCAAGGTGCCCGGCTCGCCTGCGATCGTCGAGACGCTGGAGTCCCACCTGGTCACTGGCTCCGACAAGGATGAGAAGGGCGAGTTCGTCGACGGCTGTGAAAACCACCTTCTGTTAGCCGATGGCTACTCCGCCCTGGCGGAACTCATGGGAGCCGCCGTGCGACCCACCGGCATCATCACGGATGCCTCCAAGATCCGCACGGGTGGCGGCAGTGCCACACGCGCCCGCTTCACCCCCTCACGACTGGTCTGATCATGGCAAAAACCCCACCACCTTCCAAAAAAGCCACCTCTTCCGGCGGCGCGCGCAAGCCCGCGCCCTGCAAAACGCTGCAAAGGGGTCCACAAGCGCCTAACGGGGGGGTGAAGGCAAAGACAGCCGGGAAAAAGGCAGCGGCCAAAAATAAGGCCAATTCAGGGGCAAGCGCGGCAGCGGTCGGAATGCCCGCCGGGGTGCCAGCCGGGCTGGCCCGCATCCTGCGCCCGCAAGCGGCTGGCAGGTGGACGATGCCGATGGTCTCTTCCTGCACTCCTCAATACGTGGAGATGGTCCTGCGCGGAGCCCTCACCGGCAACCATGTCCAGCAGTGGGAACTCTTCGATCTGATGCTCGATACCTGGCCCGAGTTGGGCGCGTGCCAACAGGAATTGACGGAAGGGGTGATGCGTCAGAAGCTGGTCATCACCGCCTTCGCCGAGGAAGGCGAGGCCGCGACCGACAGCGCCGTCGAGCGTCAGAAGCTGGTCTCCGCCGCCATGCGCCGGATGGCCCCCGATGTCTGCGCGGATGAGAACGATGCCGATGATACGTTGAAGGACATCTTCAGCGGCTGGTTCCACGGGGTGGTGTGCCTGGAGAATGATTGGCACTCGGTGAAGGCAGGCAAGCTTGGCCAGATCATCGCGCCACGGGCTACGATGTGGGCGCACCCCAATGCCTTCGCCTGGTCGCAGGAAGGCAGGCTTTGCCTTCGAGACGGCAGCGGCCTGATTCCGTTCCCTCAGCACAAGTTTCTCGTCGGCATCCACAAGGCCAAGTCCGGCTCCGCCCTGGGCGGCTCGCTGCTCAGGCCTCTCGCCTGGTGGTGGTGTGCCGCGAACTTCGCCAGCGACTGGCTGCTGAACCTGGCGCAGCTCTTCGGCCTTCCGTTCCGCTGGGCAAACCACGACATCAACGCCTCCCAGGATACGATCGATTCCATCTGCAACATGCTTCAAAACATGGGCAGCGCGGGTTGGGCCGCGTTCCCGGCGGGAACCACGCTGGAGCTGAAGCATGAAAGCGTCTCCGGCGATCACTCACCTCAGGGCGAACTGCTCGACCGCGCCGACCGCTATGCCCGCATGATCATCCTGGGCCAGACACAGGCCGGTGGTCAGTCTGCCAGCAAGGGCAGCAGCAAGGCCTTCGGTGTCGTCGAGGACAAGGTCAAGCAGGCCCGCATCGACGCGGCGGGAAAGTATGCCTGCAAGATCCTAACGGGTCAGCTCTTCCCGAGCATCATCGAGCTGAACTACGGCGACCGCGATGAAGTGCCGGTCGCCAGCCTGATCGCCGAGAGCGAGGCCGGACTCCAGGAAGCTCAGCGTGACGCGGTGCTTTCCAAGCTGCTGCCGCTGTCCCTCAAGCAGATCCGGCAGAAATACAATCTCAGCGAGCCGGAGGATGATGAGGACGCCACGCCGTTCCCCGACCGGAGCGCACCCGATCCCACTGATCCAGATCCGAACGCCGATCCCCTGCTCAATCCAGAGGACACCGATCCCGAGGAGCAAGATCCGGACGAACCCACCGACAAGGATCTCGCCGACCAGCTCGCCGCCCTCTGTGGCGAGAAGAGCGATGCCCTCTTCGCGAAGCAGCTCAAGACCCTCGCCGCCTCACTCCCATGAAAGCCGACATCCTCAATCCGTTCCTCGACGATGCGCTGCTCTGCCGCGCAGCCGACCCGCACGACCTCGGCGGCACCCCCGAAGGCGTGATCATGTGGATGCCAGGCGGCGTTCAGATCCTCACGCCGATGGCCGGGGGCATCGGCACGCCAATCACGGTGCTGGTGGATGCGTCCACCGCAGTCGCTGCCGAGCGGCAGCGCGTGGCTCTCACCGCCAAGGGCAAGGACCCTTACTTCGACTTCGAGCACAACGACGACGGCGCGTCCTTCTGGCCGAAAGAGTTCTTCTGGTCCACCACACCGAAGCCCGCCGTCTATGCACGCGGCGATTGGTCCAAGGACGGCGACGAAGGAGTGAAGGGCAAGCGCTGGAAGAAGTTCAGCCCCGTCTTCCATGTGGACAACAAGCGAGCCGTCCCCGCCCGCGTGGTCTGCAACGAAGGCGCGATGCCGAACATGGGCGGCATCTGCAACAACGCCGCCTTCCATAACATTTCGCCCCTATGGGCAAAAAACGCCAGTGGAGCGCAATCCACGACACCAACAAACACGACCATGACACCAGAAGAATTGGCAGCGCTCCAGGCCAAGAACAAGGAGCTTACCGCCGAAGTCGATCGCCTCAAAGGCGAGCAGACCGCCATCAAAGCGAAGAACGAAAACGACGAGCTCGTTTCCGCACGCATCGCCGCCAAGGAATCCGAGCTCAAGGCCAACGCCGCCGCGATCGAGAATGGCGAACTCAAGGCCAAGAACACCAAGCACGAAGCCGACATCAAGGCCCGTAATGCCACCGACGCGAAGGTCGCTGTCAGCGATGCTGTGTCCCGTGGAGTGATCGCCGCCAAGGATGCTGACACGATCAAGGCCTGGGAAGATGACATCACCGAGAACCCCTCGCGTGCCGCACTCCTGGCGAAGATGCCAGGCAACGCCGCGATCGCCGCAGGCCGGATCACTCCGCCCGCCAATGGTGGAGCCCGCGTCATTGCCGAAGCGCCGAACGCCGTGATAAAGGAATACATCGCCCTGGTGGCGAAGAACTCCAAGCTCCCGCTCAGTGCCGAGACGGCCAAGGAGAAGGCGGAACTCGCCCGCGATGCCGCTGCGGTGTTCGCGAAGGACATCAGCAAGAACGACGTGCTCCAGTCGATGGACATGGATCAGGCGATCAAGGCTTCCGACAACACGGACGCCAACGTCGGCCTGCTCTCCGGCTCGCTGACGCTCCAGCGCTCGCTGCCGCAGATGAAATACATCTTCCCGCTGCTCAGCTCGATCTCGACCGACTTCAGCGCGGAGCCTGGTGTTTACAACCAGACGGCCAATACCCGCGTGGTGCTGAGCCTGCCGGTGGAAGACTACGACGCAACGCTCGACGCCAACAACCGTCCGAAGGGTTTCGTCAATGCCATCCCTGGTCAGGCCATCGACGTGCCGGTGACCCTGAACAGCTACTTCGGCGTGCCCGTCGTCTTCGGCATCACACAGATCGCGGCCACGGTGCGCGATCTCTTCGGCGAACAGGCACCGATGGCGTCCTACGCGATCGGCACCAAGCTGATGAGCATGCTCACCGTGCTGATGACCGCCGGGAACTTCAATGCCTACAAGGGCATCTCGGATGCGGCTGGAGCCACTACCAACGGGAGCACCACGGTGGTCGTCACGGACTCGACCCTCAACTATCCTGGCCAGTTCATCAGCGGCGCGGGCATCCCTGCGAACGCGTTCGTCAAGTCGATCACCGATGCCACTCACATCGTGATCTCCAAGCAGGCCACCGCCACCGCTGCTGGTGTGGCTCTGACGTTCGGAACCGGCAAGGTGCCGAACACCTACACGACCTACGCCAAGGCGCTGGCGAACTTCAATGGTGCCAGCCTCGGAGACATCCGCGCTGCCCTCACCATGAACGATATTCCTTCGATGAAGCGCTTCGCCGCGCTGAACCCGAACTACTACAAGCGACTGGGTGAAGATCCGGCTCTCAACTCGTTCTTCGCCGCGATGCAATCGCCGGAGATCATCACCGAAGGCAAGTTGCCGCGCGTCCAGGGCTTCGCCCCGATCGAGGCTCCCTGGATGCCGAGCGACAACAACGTCGTCGGCTTCGCCGGACACGAAGCGGCCTTGGTGCTGAAGACACGCCTTCCACAGGATCTGTCCCGCCTCGGTGCGGGTCCGCTCCCTGGCAGCGTGACCACCATCACCGATCCGGAAACCGGCATCAGCATCCTGCTGGTGCAGCGCGTGGACCTCACCGGCAACTATGCCGAATACCGTCCCGAGCTGATGGCGGGCTCCGCTGTTGGCGAACGCCGCGCCGGTCTGGTGATGACCTCGGTCTGATCCTGATTCCCTTTCCGCCCGGAGGTCCGATCCCTCCGGGCGCGAAGTTCCAAGTTCCAATTCCCAAGTTCCAACGCATCGAATCCATGAAGACTCCAAAGTTCCTCCACATCGCCGCCGCCCTCGTGCTCGCGGTCCTGATGCCGGTCCTCCCGGCTGCCACACTCAGCTACTCGCCGCTGGTCCCGCAGACCGGCGACAGCGATCTGGTCATTCACAACAAGGCTGCTGTCGCCCAAACTCAGCTCGCTGCTGGAAACAGTTTCCGGAACATCACCACGGCCACCACCACGGCGGTCAAGGCCTCGGCTGGTGTGCTCGTTTCGATCACTGTCAACACGGCGGGAGCTGGCTCCACGATCACGCTCTACGACAACACGGCGGCGAGTGGGACCAAGATTGCGACGCTGACATCAGCCGCTCAAACCACGCTGATCTACAACGTGGCCTTCAGCACCGGGCTCACGGCAGTGACGGCATCCGGCACTCCGGCGGACATCACCGTCTCCTATCGCTGATTCTGATTCTGATTCTCCCGAGTCGCGAGGCTCCGGACCGTGCCGCCCGCTGGTTAATGGGTTTTCCAGCGGGCGGCATCACCGGGGGTTCGATGAAGAAAGCACTAAATTCTA